>JBFJQO010000014.1:0-18313 GCA_041616535.1 Woeseiaceae bacterium
CTGGCCCTGCACGATCGAGCGGATCGCCGTGTTGCAGACGCGGCAGGGTTCGCCGTCGCGATCGTAGACTTCGAGCTGTTGCGCGAAGTAGCCGGGCTCGCCGTCCCCGCCGTAGAAGTCACGCAGGGTCGTGCCGCCCGCGTCGATCGACCGCGCGAGCACGTCCCGGATGCGCATTGCAAGCAGGTCGTAGCGCGACCGCGCAATCCGGCCCGCCGCCCGTTTGGGGTGGATGCCGGCGAGGAACAGCGACTCGCTCGCGTAGATGTTGCCGACGCCGACGACGACCCGGGCGTTCATGATGAATTGCTTGACGCTGACCTTGCGTCCGCGCGACAGGCGCCACAGGTACGCGCCGTCGAAATCGTCGCCGAGCGGTTCGGGCCCGAGGTCGACGAGCCGCGGATGCCTGAGCGGATCGCTGCTCCAGAAAAACGAACCGAAGCGGCGCGGGTCGCGGAAACGGAGCGCCTTGCCCGAGTCGAGTTCGACGTCGATGTGATCGTGGAGGCCGGCCGGCGACCCCGCGTCGACGATGAACACACTGCCCGTCATGCCGAGGTGCAGGATGATCGTGCCGGAATCGGTGTTGATCAGCAGGTACTTGGCGCGGCGCCCGACCGATTCGATGCGCCGGTTCGCGAGTCGCTTTTCGATACCACGGGCAACGGGCCAGCGCAGGCGCCGGTCGCGAACAATGATGTGGATTATGCGCTTGTCGAGGAGCCACGGCTCGATGCCGCGGCGGCTGGTTTCGACTTCGGGTAGTTCCGGCAAGTAGCGCTTACTTGATCTTCGATTCCTTGTAGATCACGTGCTTGCGGATCGTCGGATCGTACTTCTTCGTCTCGAGCTTCTCGGGATGAAGCTTCTTGTTCTTGGTCGCCGTGTAGTAGTGACCCGTGCCGGCGCTCGACACCAGCTTGATCTTGTCGCGATTTCCTTTGGCCATGGATCGATACTCCCGCGATTAAACGTGCGTGCCCTGGGCGCGCAGGTCGGCAACGACTTTCTCGATGCCGTGCTTGTCGATGATGCGCAGACCCTTGTGGGATACGCGCAGGCGGACGAAGCGCTTCTCGGATTCGAGCCAGAACCGCTTGTTCTGCAGATTCGGCAGGAAGCGACGACGCGTCTTGTTGTGTGCGTGGGAAACGTTGTTGCCGCTCATCGGGCGCTTCCCAGTCACCTGGCAAACCTTGGACATGACCTTAAGACTCTGATTTTATTACGAGTTGACCGCGACGGGCGGGCAAAGAGCGAGACTTTATACCAGCGCAGCCCCGCCAATACAAGGGCCTGTCAGAGGATCCCGCGCGAGGCCAGCGACGTGGCGCGGCCATCGCCGATGATGAGGTGATCCAGCAGGCGAACATCGACCAGTTCGAGGGCCGCTTTCAGGCGTCGCGTGATGCGCTCGTCGGCCTGGCTCGGCTCGGCGACGCCGCTCGGGTGGTTGTGGGCCAGGATCACGGCGGCCGCGTTGACCGCCAGCGCCTCCTTGACGACCTCGCGCGGATAGACCGAGGTCCCGTCGATCGTGCCGCGAAACAGTTCGCCAAATTGCAGCACGCGGTGGCGGTTATCGAGGAACAGGCAGCAGAACAGCTCGTGCCCGAGGTGGCGCAGGCGCGCCTGCAGGAACGCCTCGGTATCGGCCGGGCTGCGGATGACCTCGCCGGCCGGCAGCGACTCGGCATAGTAGCGCCGGGCCAGTTCGGGAAGGACCCGCAGCGCCTCGGCTTTGACATAACCGATCCCGTGACAGCCGAGCAGCCGGCGTGCGTCGGTGTGCAGCAGGGTGCGCAGCGGGCCGTAGCGTCGCAACAGGTCCTCGGCGATCGCTGCGCCGACGATCGGCGCGAGCAAACGCGAGGTGCTCCAGTCCGTGAGCGGATCGTCGTCCATGGCGCCATACTCGGCCCGGCCGGTATATCGATACAACGCATCTATCTATCCGGAATTGCCGGTTTCACCTCCCACGCGATAAGCTGCCCTCCATGAATATCGTGCTCGGCATTACCGGCGGGATCGCGGCCTACAAGGCGCCCGATCTCGTACGACGGCTCAAGGAACGCGGCGGCGACGTGCAGATCGTGATGACGGCATCCGCCGCCGAATTCGTGACGGACACGGCGCTGCAGGCCGTGTCCGGCCGGCCCGTGCGCTCGAACCTCTGGGACAAGGAAGCCGAGCGCGCGATGAGCCACATCGAGCTGGCGCGCTGGGCCGACGTCGTGCTGATCGCGCCCGCGACGGCCGAGGTCATGGCGCGCATCGTCAGCGGCGGCGCGCCCGACTTGCTGACGACGATCTGCCTCGCCACCGAGGCGCCGCTCGCGTTGGCGCCCGCCATGAACCACGTCATGTGGAACAACCCGGCGACGCAGGCGAACCGCGAGGTGCTCGAGCATCGTGGCGTGCACATCCTCGGGCCCGGCGAGGGTTCCCAGGCCTGCGGCGAAACCGGCGCCGGCCGCATGCTCGAACCGGACGCGATCGCGGCGGCGGTCTTCGACCTCGGCACGGCGCGGGCCGACGGACCGCTCGCCGGCAGGAAGGTCGTCGTGACCGCGGGGCCGACACGCGAGCCGATCGATCCCGTGCGTTACATCACGAACCGCAGCTCGGGAAAAATGGGGTACGCGATGGCGCGGGCCGCGGCGGCCCGGGGTGCGGACGTCGTGCTGATCAGCGGCCCCGTGAACCTGCCCGAACCGCCGGGCATGGAGGTCCACCACGTCGAGACCGCGCAGGCCATGTACGAGACGACGCACGCGTGCGTCGCCGACGCCGACATCTTCATTGCTACCGCTGCTGTGGTGGATTATCGGCCCGCAAACCTCAGCGACCGGAAGATCAAGAAGACCGAGGAATCAATGCGCATCGACCTCGTGCGCTGCCCCGACATCCTCGCCTCGGTGGCGGCGCTCGACGCCGCGCCGTTCACGGTCGGTTTCGCGGCCGAGACCGAAAAAGTCGACGAATATGCGCGAGCGAAGATGGAGAAGAAAAAACTGGACATGATCGTGGCTAATCGCGTCGGCTTCGACCGCGGCTTCGACCGTGACGAGAACGCCGCGGCCGTGTTCTGGGCCGATGGCGAGCGACGCTTCGCCGAGGCGCCGAAGACGCAACTGGCCGGGGAGCTGATTGATCTCGTCGCGCAGCGTTACAATGCTGCGCGCGGCGCCGACACGCAGCCGCGGCTGACGATCATTTCGAACAAGGACTAACTGACCCCAATGCGCTCCATCGAACTCAAGGTCCTCGACCCACGCGTCGGGGATTCGATCCCCTTACCTCACTACGCGACCGGGGGCTCGGCCGGGCTCGACATGCGCGCCTGCATCGACGAGCCTCTGACGGTGGCGCCCGGCGACTCTGTGCTCGTGCCGACCGGGCTCGCGATCCACGTCGCCGACCCGGGCCTCGCCGCCGTGTTGTTGCCGCGCTCCGGACTGGGGCACAAGCACGGACTCGTGCTCGGCAACCTGACCGGGCTCATCGACTCCGACTACCAGGGACAGGTGTTCATCTCTTGCTGGAACCGCGGCCAGGCGAGTTACGACGTACAGCCTGGCGAACGCATCGCGCAGATGGTGTTCGTGCCCGTCGAGCAGGTGAAATTCGAAGTGGTCGAGGAGTTCGAAGCCAGCGACCGGGGCGCCGGCGGCTTCGGTCATTCAGGTACCGGCTGACCCGCTTCTCTAACCGATTCCCTTGAGGCGTTTGAAACGCGCGATGTCGCCGTCGAAGCGTTCGATAATCTGCCGCTCGTCGCTTTCGTACTTGCGCAGGTTGCGCTTGTGGCGGTCGATCGTCGCCTTGGTCGCCTGCAGGTCTTCGGCGAGGGCCTCGTCGATCAGCGGCGCGTTGGGATCTTCGCTGTAGGGCCGGAAGCGCGAGGCCTCGCTGCGCAAGCCTTCGAGGCGGCGCTCGAGATTTCGGAGATACAGCTCTGTCACGCGCGACTGGGCCTGGAAGAGTTCGATGCGGCGGTCGCGGTGCATTTCGATTTCCTCGACCGACAGGTAGGTGGCGAGCAACGCGCGGTCGGCGCGTAATTGCAGCTCCTGCGCCTCGAGCCGCTCCCGTTCGAGCCGCTCTGCTTCAATCTGCTCGGCCGTCTTCTTGCCCTCGAGTTCCTCGACCGTGACGGCATGCTCGTTGAGCCGTTCTTTCGGCCGCTCGGCGAACTCGGCCGGTATGCTGTCGCCGTAGTAGACGTTGCCCTCTTCGTCGGTCCACTTGTAGACCTTCTTCTCTTCTCGAGCAGAAGCCGTGGACGCGAACACGACGAGCGCAGCTATGACAATGACATTCCGCATGGCTCCAATATGCCAGCTTATCTCCACGCCGAACCGGGACTGGTTCTCGTTATTGCAGCTTAGTCCGCTTTTGGCGCGCTGTAAAATCCGGCGCATTCGGCCGAATTTCAAGGACTTAAGTAATAACACCGTATTGCTTGCGGTAGGCGAGTACAGGCTCGAGAAAGCGCTCGTACTCACTTGATTCTTCGAGAATATCGATCAGATCGTCGAGCTGGACGATGCTGATCACGGGGATGCCCAGCGACTGTTTGAGCTCCTGGACGGCCGAATAGGCGCCCTGGCCGCGCTCCTGGCGATCGAGCGAGATGACGAGGCCGGCGATTTCGGCGCCGGCCGACGAGATGGTCTGGTAGGCCTCGCGGACGGCCGTGCCGGCCGTGATGACGTCGTCGACGATCAGCACGCGACCCGAGAGCGGCGCGCCGACGACGCTGCCGCCTTCGCCGTGTGCTTTCGCTTCCTTGCGGTTGAACGAGTACGGCACGTCGATGTCGTGGTGCTCGGCGAGCGCGGCGGCCGCGAGCGTCGCGAGCGGGATGCCCTTGTACGCGGGACCGAACAGCATGTCGAAGCGCACGTCCGATTCGGCGATCGCCGCGGCGTAATAGCGGCCGAGTTTCGCCGCGGCGTAACCCGTGTTGAAGAGGCCCGCATTAAAAAAATACGGACTGACACGCCCCGACTTCAGCGTAAATTCGCCGAAGCGCAGCACGCCGAGTTCGAGTGACAGTTCGATGAATTCCCGCTTGTAGCCACGCATCGGATACGTCTTCTGTATGATTGCCGCTTCGCTGCGGAGTATGACACAGGAGGCCGCTGTTGTTTCGCGTTATCAGCCTGAATGCAAACGGTATTCGGGCCGCCGCTCGCAAGGGATTTTTCGACTGGATGGCCGGACAGCAAGCCGACGTTATCTGCATCCAGGAGACCAAGGCTCAGGCGCACCAGCTCACCGACGATATCTTCTCGCCTGAGGGTTATTACTGTTACTACGAGGACGCCGAGAAGAAAGGCTACAGCGGCACGGCCATCTACACGCGGCACGAGCCGAAGCGGATCGTGCGCGGCTACGGCGATCCCGAATTCGATCGTGAGGGCCGCTATCTCGAAGTGCAACTCGAGGGCGTCAACGTCGTGTCGCTCTACCTGCCGTCGGGCTCGTCGAGCGAGGAACGCCAGGCCGCGAAATACCGGTGCATGGAATCTTTCACCGAACACCTGCACAAACTCAAACGCCGCCGCTCCGAGACCATCATCTGCGGCGACTGGAACATCGTGCACAAGGAAGAAGACATCACGAACTGGAAACAGAATCAGAAAAACTCCGGCTGCCTGCCCGACGAGCGGGCCTGGCTGGACAGGGTGTTCGGCGACTACGGTTGGATCGACGCGTTCCGCACCCTCGAGCAGGAGCCGCACCAGTACACGTGGTGGTCGAATCGTGGCCGTGCCTGGGATAACAACGTCGGGTGGCGTATCGACTACCATGTCGTGTCGCCCGGCCTCGGCGACAAGGTGCAGCGCACGCACATCTACAAAGCGCAGCGCTTTTCCGATCACGCGCCACTGATCATGGATTACGATTGGCGGCATGACGGCTGACGCGCCCATGGATCGCTCGCGCCGGGAGACCCTCAAGGAGGCGATCCTCAACCGGCGCATGCTGATCTGCGTGTTCACCGGGTTCACGTCGGGTCTGCCGCTGTACCTGTTGATTCAGCTCGTTCCCGGCTGGCTGCGCTCCGAAGGTGTTGGGCTCGCAGAGATCGGTTTTTTCGCGCTGATCGGATTTCCCTATACCTGGAAGTTTCTTTGGTCGCCGGTCATGGATCGGTTTACCTTGCCGTTCCTCGGACACCGCCGCGGCTGGATGTTGGTTACTCAGGTTCTTTTGCTCGTGTCGATCTGCGTGCTGGGATTCATCAATCCCAGCCTCAATCTCTGGACGGTGGCCTACCTGTCCGCCACCGTCGCGTTCTTCAGTGCCAGCCAGGACATCGTGCTCGACGCTTACCGGCGGGAATTGTTGCCCGACGTCGAGCTTGGGCTGGGCAATGCGATTCACGTGCAAACCTATCGTCTCGCGGGGCTGGTGCCCGGTTCGTTAGCGTTCATCCTGTCCGATCATTTGCCCTGGCACCTCGTGTTCGTGATCGTCGGGCTCTTCATGCTGGTCGGCATCATCCTGACGCTCGTGGTGGACGAGGCGATAGCCGAGCCGACGCCGCCCAAGACAATGCGTGCAGCGGTTGTCGAGCCGTTCAGTGAGTTTCTCGGTCGCAAGGGTCTGAAGGGCGCGGCTTTGATACTCGCATTCCTTTTTCTGTACAAACTGGGCGACAGCATGGCGACCGCCCTGCAAACGCCATTTTTCATCGACATGGGCTTCAGTCGTACGGAGATCGGCTCGGTTGCCAAGTTCGCAGCGCTGGTGGCGAGCATTGTCGGCGGATTATTTGGCGGCGTCGTAATGATCAAGCTCGGGATAAACCGGGCCCTGTGGATATTTGGCGTCGTGCAGGTCGTCAGTATCCTGGGATTCGCCTTGCTCTCGATTGTCGGTGACAACCTGTGGATGCTGGGTATCGCCAACGCGTTCGAGTATCTCGGCGTCGGACTCGGCACGGCGGCATTTGTCGCGTTCATTGCGCGAACGACCAATCCCGCGTTCGCGGCGACACAGTTCGCGTTGTTCACGGCGCTGACCGCAGTACCAAGAACCCTTGCCAATGCCGTGACTGGCATCATCGTCGAACAAGTCGGCTGGACAATCTTTTTCTATTTGTGCACGGCGCTCGCGATCCCCGGCATGTTGCTGCTCTTCAAGGTCGCGCCCTGGAACGAGCGGTGAGTGAGCGGGAGATCGCCGTCGGGCGTCTCGACGAGCTCGACGACCCGGGCTGCCGCGAATTCGCCATCGGCGACGGCGACTGGCCCTTTCGCGGTTTCGTCGTGCGCAAGGGCGGCGACGTGTTCGCCTACCAGAACAGCTGCGTGCACGTCGGCCACCCGCTCAATTGGTCGCCCGATCGCTTCCTGACAAAAGACGGGACCGCGCTGATGTGCGCGTCGCACGGCGCGACCTACGAAATCGAGACGGGCTACTGCTATGCCGGGCCCGGCAACGGGCGCACGCTGCGCCGCGTGGATGCATGGGTGGACGACGGGGTCGTCTTCGTCCGCGGGCCCGACTCGATGTAGTTCAGATCTTGTCGAGAAACGCCAGCGGGTCGTAATAGCCGTTCGGAAGTTCGACGTCGTTGCGGCCGGTGTAGTCCTCGGGATCCATGTCGACCGAGCCGGACCAGTCCTCGGGGGCGCTGACCTCCGTCAGCAGCAGCTTCGGCCAGCGCTCGATATCGAGCTCGTCGATCGTGCCGTCAAACTGCTGGATTTCGACGGTCATGTCGTCCTCGTCGATGGCGACGACTTCGAACAGCGTCCCGTTTGGCCGGCGGAACCACTGACCGATGACGGGATACTGGATTGCCATTGCACTCTGTCCTCGTGTTTTTTCGCCTTTCTATACTAGTTATAGATGATGGCGCGAGGACCGCAAGAAGAAATCGCGATTAGTCCGTATTGACGTAACACCAGTCAAAGATCCGGTGGCCCCGGCGCAGCCCGCGACGCTCGAATTTGGTCTGCGGCCGGTCCAGCGGGGCCTCGCCGGCGTGCTCTCGGCGATCGGCCAGCCGGAAACGGTCCGACCGGTCCAGCACCTCGCCGATGTGTTCGGCGTAGTTCGCCCAGTCGGTCGCCACGTTGAGCGTGCCACCCTCGGCGAGCCGGTCGGCGACGAGATCGACGAACGTGTCCTGCACGATGCGGCGTTTGTGATGGCGCTTTTTCGGCCACGGGTCCGGAAAGTACAGGTTGACCCTCGACAGCGAGGCCGGCGGTACCTGTGCCTTAAGGACCTCGATCGCGTCGTGCGCGATGATGCGCAGGTTGCGGAGGCCGGCTTCGTCGGCCCTGAGCAGGCAGTGGCCGATGCCGGGCTCGTGCACCTCGATGCCGAGGTAGTTGCGATCCGGGTTGGCCGCGGCCTGCTCGACCAGCGTCTCGCCGTTGCCGAACCCGATCTCGACGACGGTTGCGGCGCGGCGGCCGAACAGCGCCTCGAAGTCGAGCAGGCGACGCTCGAAGTCGATGCCGTAGACGGGCCAGAGTTCGTCGAGCGCGCGCTGTTGCGAACGCGTGATACGGCCCGCGCGGCGCACGAAGCTGCGAATCGTTCGTTTTCGTGTTTCGTGTTCGCCCATCGTTACCGCTACATCTAATTCGTTTTCGGGAATTCGATGGGGCTCGCCTTTTCGGGCCAGCGTCCCTCGACGCCCTCGTAGAATTCGCGAATCTTCGCCAGGTCCGCGTCGGGATCGCCGCTTAGCCGCATCTTCGCGCCGATGCCGAGACGCCGTCGCCCGAAGTCGAGGAAGCCGAGGTAGACCGGGACGTCGGCGCCCGTTGCGATGCGGTAGAACCCGGTCTTCCATCCGGGCGTTTTGCGGCGCGTGCCCTCGGGCGCCAGCCCGAAATAGAGCGTGTCTGCTTCGTCGAACAGTTTGATGGCCTGGCGCACGGCCGAGCCGGCCTGGTCGCGGTCGAGATCGATACCGCCGAGGGCGCGCAGGATATTGCCGAGCGGAAACCAGAACAGCGAGTGCTTGGCGAAGAACTTGACATCGATGTCGAACGCGACCTTGTACGTCAGCGCCCAGAAACCGTCCCGGTTGGAGGTGTGGGGCGCCGCAATGACCACGGCTTTCGGCTCATCGAGGTCGATCAGCACTGGCGTCCAGCCGCTGACGCGTAACAGCCACCTCGCGAATCGGCGCAGCATGGTCAGGCCTCGGCGCGCCGCGTCTTTTCCGACAACCACATTTGCCGGGCGAGCTGCAGCTTGGAAAGCGTGCCGATGACGAACACTGCGTGAACGAACCAGGTCACGTCGCCGAACACGATCAGCACGGGCAGGAGGAAACAGAACAGCGCCATCGCGAAGCGCCCGAACTGAAAGTGCGGGAACGGCCGCTCTGACCAGCGCATGCGAACGCTGATCAGGTAAATCTCGATGACGAACAGGATCGGCAGATACGGCAGCCAGTACTTCTCGAAAAAGCCCGGAACCAGCATCCAGATCCAGACGAGCGTCATGATCGAGAAGACGACGTCGGCCTTGCCGTCGAAGTCGGTGTCGTGGGCCGGTGGCGCGGCGCGACGCGCGAACGCCCCGTCGAGCAGGTCCGTCAGGGCGGCGGCGGTATACAAGCCGAACACCCACCAGCGCAGATCGTACCAGGCGGCGATGCTGATCGGAACGGTGCTCCAGATGCGCGCCCAGGTCAGGCCGTCGGCGATTTTTCTTGCGGTCTTCTTGTCCATCCCCGGACCAAGAGTACCCGATTGAGGGCAGCCGATCGCCGTCAATTGTTACGATCGATGGGCGTATACTGAACGCCGCCAAGGAGTAGTGCACATGAGACTAATCGTCACGCTGGCCGCGGCCGTTGCGCTTGCGGCAACCGCTTGCACCGACCCCGCCGATCCGTCGGCGAGCGACGCCTCCGATGCGCCGCCACCGGCATCGCCGGCCGCGGCGACCGTGGCGCCGCATGCGTATCGCAGCGACCTCGAGAACACGGTCGTGCTCGCGATGCGACGCGGCAACACCGGGGAAGACCTGTTGAGCCAGATCGGCATGGTCGCGAAGCGCCATGGCCTCGACGACTGGACGTCGGCGGAGGAGACGTTCACGGCGATCGGCGCCGGGATGCGGCAGGCGGGCGTCTCCGGCGAACGGGCCGAACTCGTGGCGGAGCTGGTCAGCGGCGGTGACGCATCGCACCGCCGACTCGTGCTCGAGGCGTACGGCGGGTGAGAACGTCCGGATGGATGAAACGCCAGCCATGGTTCTGGCCCACCAAGTTGTTCCTGAAGCGCCTCAGCGGCAAGGAGCTGTGGCTGCGGCCCGAGGTGCATCACGAGCTGCGCCAGAGCGATAGTTGGAAGTACATCCCGGGTCTCCTCGACGAACGATCCGTCGTGTATTCGCTCGGGGTCGGCGACCTGATCGACTTCGACCTCGACCTGATCGCCGATCACGGCGTGACCGTGCACGCCTTCGACCCGACACCGTTCGCGGCGGAGTGGGTTGCCGCGCAGACGTTGCCCGACCGGTTCGTGTTCCATCCGTGGGCGGCGTCCGGCAGCGACGGCACGTTGCGGCTGTACCGGCGCGTCAACACCCGCGGCAAGCGGTCCGGCGTCATGTGGACAGCCGACGACAATGCCGGGGATGCGACCGACTTCATCGACGCGCCGGCCTACACGGTGCAGACGATCATGCAGAAACTCGGGCATGCACAGGTCGACTTGCTCAAGATCGACGTCGAGGGCGCCGAATACGACATCCTTGCGGGGCTCGACGGCGACGGCTGCCCGCCGAAGCAGTTGCTCGTCGAGTATCACCATCGCTTCCCGGGTATCGGCAAGCAACGTACGGCTGACAGCGTCGCGGCACTGCGCCAACTCGGTTACCGGATTTTCGGTATCTCGGAAACGGGGCGCGAGGTCTGCTTCGTGCTCGACTGAGCCCCGGTCGGTGCGCCGCTACGGCCGTGCGATCCAGGCGGTGACCGCACCCGTGCCGAGCAGCGACCAGCCGAGCCACGGCAGCGCGCCAAGCGTCATTACGAGTGTGCCTGCGACGACGCAGGTAGCGGCGGCCGTGAGCCAGTAGCGTTGCCGCCGCTGCTCGTCGAGCTGCCGGCGGATGCGTTCGAGTTCGGGTGACTGCAGGTTGAAGCGAATACGCCCCTGCGCCACCTGTTCGCCGAGGTGATTGAGGATCGCGGGCAGCTCGCGCATCGCGTCGCGCAATTGCGGCAGGTTCTCGCGGACGTCGCGCAGCATCGCGCGGCCGCCGACCTGCTCGTCCATCCAGCGCCTGAGCACGGGATGTGCGGTCTTCCAGAGGTCGAGCTGCGGATAGAGCTGGCGCCCGAGCCCCTCGATATTGAACAGGGTCTTGTGCAACAGGATCAGCTGCGGCTGGACCTCCACGTCGAAGCGTCGCGCCACGCGGAACAGCCGCATCAGCACCTGCGCGAAGGAGATCTCGGCCAGCGGCTTGCTGAAGATCGGGTCGCACACCGTGCGCACGGCCGACTCGAGCTGGTCGACGCGCGTGCCGGGCGGCACCCAGCCCGAATCGAGGTGCAGCTTTGCAATGCGGTGGTAATCGCGGTCGAAGAAGGCGAGGAAGTTCTCGGCGAGGTAGCGCTGATCCTCGGGGCTCAGTGTGCCGACGATGCCGAAATCGACGGCCGCGTATTTCGGGTGCTCCGGGTCGGTGTGGATGACGAAGATGTTGCCCGGGTGCATGTCGGCGTGGAAAAAATTGTGGCGGAACACCTGGGTAAAGAAGATTTCGACACCGTTCTCGGCAAGCCGCTGAATGTTCGTCCCGGCCTCGCGCAGCGTTTTCATGTCGCTGATCGGCGTGCCGTAGATGCGTTCCTGGACGAGCACTTCGGGACGGCAGTAGTCCCAGTAGATTTCCGGGACGTACAGCATGTCGGAGCCCTGGAAATTGCGCTTGAGCTGCGCCGTGTTGGCGGCTTCGCGCATCAGGTCGAGTTCGTCGAGAATCGTGTGCTCGTACTCGTTGACGACCTCGCGGGGTTTCAGACGCTTGCTTTCCTCCCAGTAACGGTCGGCGAGCCCGGCGAGCATGTGCAGCACCTCGAGGTCGCGCTCGATCTGCTCCTCAACGCCCGGTCGCAGCACCTTGACGATGACTTCGGTGCCCGCTCTCAGTTTCGCCGTATGCACTTGCGCGATCGATGCGGCGGCGAGCGGCTCGTCGTCGAAACGTTCGAAAACCGTGCCGACCGGCTCGCCGTAGGCCTGCTCGATGATCGCGACCGCCTGCTCGGCCGGGAACGGCGGCACCGCATCCTGCAGTTTCGCGAGTTCGTCGGCGATGTCGGGCGGCAGCAGGTCCCGTCGCGTCGAGATGGCCTGGCCGAACTTGACGAAAATCGGGCCGAGTTCCTCGAGGGCGAGCCGAATCCGTTCGCCGAGCGGCGCCGAGCGGTCGCGGCGCCGCGGCGCGAGGTAAAAGAGGAAGCGCAGCGGGCGCCACAGGTGTGTTTCCTTGATAATGTCGTCGAGCCCGTACTTCACGAGCACGCGCTGGATCGCGAGCATGCGGAAGATCGTGCGCCGATGCGCCATGTCAGCTTTCGCCCTGCAGCCGGTCGATGCGCGCGGCGAGGCGGTCGACGTCGTCGCGCAGCGTGCCGACGTCGCTGGCGAAACGGTCGACTTCATAACGGCTCGGGGCGTCGCGGCCTTCTTCCTGCAGGTACTCGCGAATGTTGGCGCCCATCGTGGCACGTGCGTCACGCCCCCAACGGCCGACGCCGCGCACGATCTCGCCGACGCGATGCGCGGCTGCGTCGCCAACGACGCCGGACAGCTCTTCCTCGAGATCGGGTTTCGCGAACGACAACAGGCGCTGAAAGCGATCGGCCGTATGGGCGTCGCCCGTGATTTCGAGTTCGCCCCGTCGCAGGGCGCCCGGGCCGCCTTCACCGGTCATGCGGGCGAGCGTGATCAGGGAACCCGAGATCAGCACGTCGGGTTCGCCATCGTGGTCGGTCGCCAGTTCGAGCGCGTCGTCGTGCACGATGAACCACGTAGCGAGTGCCGTGTCGCGCACGCGCACGGCGACCACGGCGCCGTCCAGCTTGCGGCAAAGCTCGCGCGCCGGCGTGGTCTCGCGAATGTTGCGATTCAGAACGCGCGTCAACGGTCGAAGTGCGGCTTCGAGCGGATTCATGCGGCGATTCCTAGACGCGGTAGCCGATGTGCAGGGCAACGATACCGGCCGCGAGGTTGTGATAGCGGCAACGCTCGAATCCCGCGTCCTCCATCATCGACTGCAACGTTGCCTGGTCTGGGTGCACGCGGATCGACTCGGCGAGGTAGCGGTAGCTGTCCGCATCCTTGGCGATCAGCTTGCCGAGCATGGGCAGGACCCTGAACGAGTAGAGGTCGTAGGCGGGTTTGATGGCTTTGTACGGTTCCGAGAACTCGAGGATCATGGCCTTGCCGCCGGGCTTGAGCGTGCCGTACATCGAGCGCAGCGCCGCGTCCTTGTCCGTGACGTTCCTGAGACCGAACGCCATCGTGATGCAGTCGAACGTGTGATCGGCAAACGGCAATTGCTGAGCGTCGACCTGGGCTAGCGTGACGTTGCCGGCGACGCCGGCGTCGACGAGTCGCTTGCGCCCCTGTTCGAGCATGGCGGCATTGATGTCGGCGAGGACGACATGGCCCTCCGGGCCGACCTTGGTGGCGAAGGCGCGTGCGAGGTCGCCCGTTCCGCCGGCGAGGTCGAGCACGACGTCGCCGGGCCGGACGCCGGCGTGGCCGATCGTGAAGCGCTTCCACAAGCGGTGCAGGCCTGCCGACATCAGGTCGTTCATGATGTCGTAGCGGCTGGCGACGGAGTCGAACACATCGCGGACCAGGTCCGCCTTTTCGGCTGATTCCACGGTCCGGTAACCGAAGTGTGTCGTGTCGTTGTCTGGTTTGCTCATTGTCCTGGTCCGGCAGGCGAGGATACCGGAATTCCTACAGGATGTACCGACTTAGGTCCTCGTCGCGCGAGAGTTCGGCGAGATGGTCGTCGACGTAGCCAGCGTCGATTGTCAGTTTCAGGCCGCTCTTGTCGGAGGCCTCGAACGAGACGGTCTCGAGAAGGCGCTCCATGACCGTGTGCAGGCGCCGTGCCCCGATGTTCTCGGTGTTCTCGTTGACCTGCCACGCGACCTCGGCGATGCGGCGCACGCCGCTCCCGGCAAATTCGAGCGAGACCTCCTCGGTGTCCAGCAGCGCGCCGTATTGCGCCGTCAGCGATGCGTCGGGCTCGGTCAGGATACGCACGAAGTCCTCGGTCGTCAGCGACTTGAGTTCGACGCGAATCGGAAAGCGGCCCTGTAATTCGGGGATCAGGTCAGACGGCTTGGCGACGTGGAATGCGCCGGATGCGATGAACAGGATGTGATCGGTCTTGACCATCCCGTACTTGGTGTTGACGGTCGAGCCCTCGACGAGTGGCAACAGGTCGCGCTGCACGCCCTCGCGCGACACGTCGGCGCCCTGTGTATCCGAGCGCCGGGCGACCTTGTCGATTTCGTCGAGGAACACGATGCCGTGCTGCTCGACGGCCTCGAGCGCTTGCGCCTTGAGTTCCTCATCGTCGATCATCCGCGTCGCTTCCTCGTCGGTCAGGTGCCGGAACGCGTCTTTCACTTTCAGCTTGCGCGTCTGTCGGCGGCTGCCGCCGAGGTTGGCGAACATGCCTTGAAGCTGGCTCGTCATCTCCTCCATGCCGGGCGGCGCCATGATCTCGACGCCGACGGGCACGGCCTGGATGTCGACCTCGATTTCCTTGTCGTCGAGCTTGCCCTCGCGCAGCATCTTGCGGAATTTCTGGCGCGTGTCATCGCCGGCGTCCGCCACCAGCGCGTCGAGGATGCGCTCTTCCGCCGCGTCTTCGGCGCGATAGCGCACCTTGGTCATGGCGTCCTCGCGGATCATCTTGATCGCGACGTCCATGAGGTCTCGGACGATGCTGTCCACCTCGCGGCCGACGTAACCGACCTCGGTGAACTTGGTCGCCTCGACCTTGATGAAAGGCGCCTTCGCGAGGCGCGCGAGGCGCCGCGAGATCTCGGTCTTGCCGACGCCGGTCGGGCCGATCATGAGAATGTTCTTCGGCGTGATTTCGCTGCGCAGGGGTTCGTCGACCTGCACGCGGCGCCAGCGGTTGCGCAATGCGATCGCGACGGCGCGCTTGGCCTCGTCCTGGCCGACGATGTGCTTGTCCAGCTCCTGGACGATTTCACGCGGGGTCATCTGGGACATCAGAGTTCTTCGATGGTGATGTGCTGGTTCGTGTACACGCAGATATCGCCGGCGATGCGCAGTGCCTTCTCGACGATGTCGCGCGCCTCGAGTTCGGTATTGCGCAGGAGCGCCAGTGCCGCAGCCTGCGCGTAGGGGCCGCCGGAACCGATCGCCATCAGGTCCTCCTCGGGCTCGATGACGTCGCCATTACCCGATATGACGAACGAATTCTCCTTGTCCGCGACGCAGAGCAGGGCCTCGAGCCGCCGCAGGCGGCGATCGGTACGCCAGTCCTTGGCGAGTTCGATCGCGGCGCGCGTCAGGTTGCCGTATTGCTCGAGCTTGGACTCGAACAGCTCGAACAGCGTGAATGCGTCGGCCGTGCCGCCGGCAAAGCCCGCGATCACGCGGCCGTCGGCCAGCGGCCGTACCTTGCGGGCATTGCCCTTCATGACCGTGTCGCCGAAGCTGACCTGGCCGTCGCCGGCGATGGCCACCTTGCCATTGCGGCGCACCGAGACAATGGTCGTCCCTCTGAACTGTTCCATGTTGCGGGTCCCTACGATTTGTTCTTGCGGGCGCGTGGATGCGTCTGGTCGTAGATTTGGGCCAGATGCTGGAAATCAAGGTGCGTGTAGACCTGCGTCGTCGCGATGTTGGCGTGCCCGAGCAGCTCCTGGACGCCGCGCAGGTCGTGGCTCGACTCGAGGACGTGAGTGGCGAAGGAGTGGCGGAACAGGTGCGGGTAGACATTCGCATCGATGCCCTGGCGCTTTGCCCAGTGCTTGACGCGCGCCTGCACCGAGCGCGGGCTGATGCGCGCGCCGCGATTGCTGACGAACAGGGCCTTCTCGCCGGCGGCGGCCAGCTCACCGCGCGAGACGGCCCATTGCCGCAGCGCCCGCAGCGCGAAACGGCCGACCGGGACGATGCGGTCCTTGTTACCCTTGCCCGTAACGCGCACGGTTGCGTCCTGCATGTCGACGTCGCCGACGTTCAGGTCCACGAGCTCGGCGAGTCGCAGGCCCGACGAATACAGCAATTCGAGGATCGCGCGGTCGCGATCGACGATCGGCCCGTCCCCCTGGATGTCGAGCAGGCGCGCCATGCGGTCTGCGTCGAGGTTGCCCGGAAGACGTTTCTTCGCCTTCGGCGCGGACACCGACGCGGCGGGGTTTTTGCCGACGGCTTTCTCGCGGATCAGGTAGCGATAAAAGGTGCGCACGGCGGACAGGCGGCGCTGGATGCTCCTCGCCGACAGGCCCTTGCGGAAACAGGCCGCCGAGAACGCGCGCACGTGCTCGCTGTCGACGCCGTCCCAGCCGGACACGCCGGCCTTGTCGCAGTAAGCCGCCAGGGCATTGAGGTCGCGGCGGTAATTCCCGCAAGTCAGCGGGCTGAGGCGCCGCTCGAATTCGAGGTGCCGGATGAAGCGATCGATCCAGCCAGCGTCGTCCATCGGCTCCACCTAGAAGCGTTGCAGGGATCTCGCAACGAGGTCGCCGAGACGCGTCAGGAAGTCGATGCTCATGCCGGGATGGAAGCGCTTGCTGTCCACACTGCCGATCGCGAGGAAACCGAGTTCGGCGCCGTTGCCGAGCGGCACGAGGGCCGCCGACCCGATTTCGTCGGCATCGCCGCGGAACAGGAAGTCGCGTTGCGAATCGCGGATACGGCCGCAGCGTGCGCTCGTGCCGTCAAGGAACGTGCCGAACGGGCTCAGCGCGTTGTCGTCGCGACGGACGACGCGGAAGAACCGCCCGACCTTGACGTCGTCGAAGGCCTCCGGGTCGCCGAAATGCACGAGCACGGCCTGGTCGGCGCCGAAGCCGGTGCGCAATGCCTCTTCGATGACCGCAATCGTCCGCCGCAGGTCGCCGGCCGAGAGCAGCTGCAGCGTCAGCTCGTGGATCTTGGCGGAGAGCACGTCGTTCTCACGCGCGACCTGAATCAGCTCCTTGAGCTGGCGCTCGAGCTTGAGTTCCTTTTGCCGCAATACCGACACCTGGCGCTCGACGAGGGACACGGCGCCTCCGCTCGCGTGCGGCAGGATCAGCGTGCTGAGCAGCATGGCATGGCGCTCGAAGAAGTCCGGGTGGGCCGCCAGGTAATCGTGGATGGTCTGCTCGGATACCTCGTCGTCGAGGAAGTCGGCTTTGGCTTGCGTGCTCATAAGTCCATGATTCCTTCAGAAATAAATTCCGCGTTCCCGGTGAGCCAGACCGGCTGGGAACCGCCGTGCCAGCTTACCACGAGTTGGCCGCCGGGCAGCCGGACGCTGACGTCAGGTCCGAGCAGCCCGAGTGCCTGCCCCGTGACCACGGCAGCGCAGGCCCCTGTGCCGCAGGCCGGCGTCTCGCCGACGCCGCGTTCGAAAACGCGCAGGTCGATGCTGTCGTGCCCCGTGACGCACGTGAAGCCGACGTTGGTTCGTTCCGGAAAACGCTCGTGGGTCTCGATGCGCGGGCCGAGCTCGGCCACGGGCGCGGTGGCGACGTCGTCGACCTGCAGTACGCAGTGCGGATTGCCCATCGACACGACCGAGACGTCGTATTCGACACCGTCGACGTCGAGCGCATAACGGTCGGCCCGTTGCGCGGCGACGAACGGCACGCGCCCGGGCTCGAATTCGGGCACGCCCATGCTGACCGCGACGAGGCCGTCATCGTCGACCCGCGCCGCGACGGGACCGGCCGGGCTCAGCAACGTGAACGACTGGGGGTGGCCGGCCTGGCTTGCGAGAAAACTCGCAACGCAGCGCACGCCGTTGCCGCATTGCTCGACCTCCGAACCGTCGTTGTTGAAGATGCGATAGCTCGCGGCAAACGCCGCATCGTCGGCAGCATCGATCCACATGAGCTGGTCGAAGCCGGGCCCGGTCGCATCACTGCCGAGTTCGCGCAGCTTTCGCGGCGAAGGCGGTGCAACGCGCCCGTTACGCTGATCGACGACGACAATTCGGTTGCCCGTGCCGTGCATTTTCGTAAAAGCGATGTTCATGGACTTTTTAGGTTAGCGGTTGTAGTTTACATAAACCCGTACGAATCCAAAGAAAA
>JBFJQO010000015.1:0-18230 GCA_041616535.1 Woeseiaceae bacterium
CGATCGCACCGTCCGGCGTCTCCTCGACGTCGATCCCGAGGCGGCGCAGGCCGTCGGTCATGGCCGCAATCCGGTCGCTTTCCTTCACCCGGAGTTCGGCCAGCCCCTGGAACGTGGTCCTGCCGCGCGCGGCGGCAGCGGCAACGAACAAGGCCGGGAACTCGTCGATGGCGAGGGAAACCAGCTTCGAGTCTACCGGACCGCCTTTCAGGCGCGACGCGCGGACGCGCAGGTCCGCGACGGGCTCGTCCCCGAACAGGCGAGGATTCTCGAGCCGGATATCGGCGCCCATACCCTGGAGGATGCCGATTGCGCCAGTCCTTGTCGGATTAACGCCGACATTTTTTATAAGAATATCAGCAGCTTGAGATAACAATGTGCCTAGGATTATGAAGGTTGCCGAGGAAAGATCCCCGGGCACCTCGATGCGGCATCCCGTCAGCTTCGACCCGCCCCTGAGCGCGATCGCCCCGGCGTCCGTCACCGTAACGGGCACGCCCATCGTGCGGAGCATACGCTCGGTGTGGTCGCGCGTCACGGCGGGTTCGGAGACCGACGTTTCGCCGTCGGCATACAGCCCGACCAGCAGCACTGCCGACTTCACCTGGGCACTGGCCATCGGCATGTCGTAGTGCATGCCACGCAGTTTCATGCCGCCGCGAATCTGCAGCGGCGGCGTGCCGTCGCACTCGCTTTCTATGACGGCGCCCATGCGCGTCAGTGGCGTAATAATGCGCCCCATCGGTCGTCCCGACAGCGACGCATCGCCGGTCAGGACCGTGTCGAACGCCTGCCCCGCAGCCAGACCCGCCATCAGCCGCATCGCAGTACCGGAGTTGCCGAGGTCGAGTTCGCCCGCCGGTGCCATGAGGCCGTGCAGGCCCGAACCCTCGATCGCCATCTGCGTCGACGAGCCTTGTTCGATGACGACGCCCATGGCGCGCATGGCCGCAGCCGTCGCGAGGCAATCCTCGCCATCGAGGAATCCGCTGATTTCCGTGCGACCCTCGGCGATGCTGCCGAGCATGACGGCCCGGTGAGAGATGGATTTGTCACCTGGAACGGTAACCGTGGCGTCTCGCAGTCCTGCCGGCCTAACCCTGAAGTCCATGGCCGCGCGTCAGCCGACGGCCTTGGGATAGGCTCCGAGCACCTTGAACAGCGACGCGCGCTCCTGCAACTCGGTCAGCGCGCTCGCTACCGGCGACTCTTCAGCATGCCCCTCGACGTCGATGAAAAAGACGTAGTCCCACTTCTTGCGGCGCGACGGCCGCGATTCGATCCGTGTCATGCTCACGCCGTGCTTCGCCAGAGGCTGCAGCAGGCTGTGCAACACGCCGGCACCGCCGGCCGTGTCCGATGTCGAGACGAGAATCGTGGTCTTGTCGTCACCGCTCGCGGCCAGCAGCTCCCGGCCGACGACGAGGAATCGTGTCGCGTTGTCGGGACGGTCCTCGATGTTGTTGACGAGCACCTCGAGTTCGTAGACGTCGGCGGCCACCTCCGGGCCGATCGCCGCCGTGCCGTCTTCGTCGCGCGCGCGGCGCGCGCCGGCCGCGTTGCTCGACATCCCGATCAACTCGACGTGTGGCAGGTTCTCACGGATCCAGCCGCGGCACTGGGCCAAGGACTGTTCGTGCGCACAAATGCGCTCGATCTGGTCGAGACCCTTTTGCTTGCTCATCAGGTGCTGCTCGATCTTCAGTTCGATCTCGCCCGCTATTTTCACGGGCGAAGTCAGGAACAGGTCGAGCGTGTGGTTCACCGAGCCTTCCGTGGAATTCTCGATCGGCACGACGCCCAAATCGGCGGCGCCACATTCGACCTCCTGGAAAACCTCGTCGATCGTATGGAACGGCAGCGCCCGTACCGAATGGCCGAAATGCTTGTAGACGGCGGTTTGCGTGAACGTGCCCTCGGGCCCGAGAAAACCGATCTTGAGGGGCTCCTGCTGCGCGAGGCACGCGGACATGATCTCGCGAAACAGCCGCAGCATTTCCTCGTCGCGCATCGGCCCCTCATTGCGCGCAAGCACGCTGCGCAAGACCTCGGCTTCCCGCTCGGGACGGTAGTAGTCCACGGCCGAGCCGAGCTCGCCCTTGGCGACGCCAACCTGCTGCGCAATCCGGGCGCGCTCGTTGATCAGGGCCTGGAGGCGCTCGTCAATCGCGTTGATGCGCTCGCGAATCTCGTCGAGACTCGGTCCTTTCGTTTTGCCGTCCCCGCCTGCCATGCTTATCCCCTGAAGAAACCCGAAGGGAATCCTCAGGTTACAGGCTTGCCGAGATTTCGCAATGCCAGGACGCCTTCGATGGCCCGCAGTTCATCGAGGAGCTCCGGCGACGGCTCGCCGTTGACGTCGACGATCGTGTAGGCGAGATCGCCGCGCGACTTGTTGAGCAGGTCCTCGATGTTCAGGCCCGCGTTGGCGATGTCCGTCGAGATCTGGCCGACCATGTTCGGCACATTGGCATTGGCGATCGTGATGCGCCAGGCATCGAGGCGCGGCAGCCGGGCCTCGGGGAAGTTCACGGAGAAGCGGATGTTGCCGTTCTCGAGATAGTCCTTGACGTTTTCCGCGACCATGATGGCGCAGTTCTCCTCGGCCTCGCCTGTGGACGCGCCGAGGTGCGGCAATGCCACGGCCTTCGGATGCGCGATCAGCTCCGGCGTCGGGAAGTCCGTGACGTAAGCGTGCAGCTTGCCGCTGTCGAGCGCCGCGATCGCCGCCTCGTCGTCCACGATGCCGCCGCGGGCGAAGTTGATGAGGACTGCGCCGTTGTTCATCAGGGCGATGCGGTCCGCGTTGACGATCTTGCGTGTCGCATCGATCAACGGCACGTGGCAGGTGACGAAGTCGGCATGCTGGAATAACTGGTCGAGCGTCTCTTCCTGTTCGACGCCGGACGACAACTGCCACGCATTGCGTACCGTGATCGCGGGGTCGTAGCCGGCGACCTTCATGCCGAGGTCGAGCCCCGCGTTCGCGACCTCGACCCCGATCGCGCCGAGACCGATGACGCCGAGCGTCTTGCCGGGCAGCTCGAATCCGACGAATTTCTTCTTGCCGGCCTCCACCGCTTTCTTGAGGGCACCACCGGTCTCCTTCAGCGTCTTGACGTACTCGCTCGAAGCACAGATGTTGCGCGCGCCGAGCAGCATGCCCGCTATGGCCAGTTCTTTGACCGCATTCGCGTTCGCGCCCGGCGCGTTGAAAACCGGCACGCCCCGATGGGC
This sequence comes from Woeseiaceae bacterium, assembly GCA_041616535.1. GTDB lineage: Bacteria > Pseudomonadota > Gammaproteobacteria > Steroidobacterales > Woeseiaceae > UBA1847. The sequence goes on from JBFJQO010000015.1 coordinate 3,238, forward strand.
GAGTTCGTCGCACGGGATGTTGTTGGTGCCGGCGCCGGCACGGCCGACCGCCGCCACCGTGTCCGGGATCTCCATGTCGTGCATGTTGTGGGAACGAACGAGGATCGCGTCCGGGTGGGCGATTTCGGAGGCCACCTCGTAGCGCTCGCGCGGCAGGTGCCGCAGCCCCTCGACGGCAATATTATTGAGCGTCAGTATCTTGAACATCGTTTTAACCGTGTTTCCTCTCGAACTCGGCCATGAACGCGATCAGCGCATCCACGGCCTCTTCCGGCACCGCGTTGTAGATCGAAGCCCGCATGCCGCCGACCGACCGGTGCCCCTTGAGATACTCGAGCCCGGCGGCCGCGGATTCCGCCAGGAAGGTCTGGTCGAGGGCGTCGTCGGCCAGGATAAACGGCACGTTCATACGCGAGCGGCAATCCGCCGCGACCGGATTGGAGTAAAAATCGGACGCATCGATCGCGGCGTACAGCTTGCCCGCCTTGCGCGCATTGACCTCGCCGATCGCCTCGACGCCACCACGGTCCTTGAGCCACTGGAAGACGAGATCCGCGACATACCAAGCGAACGTCGGCGGCGTGTTCGTCATCGAATCCGACTCAGCGTAGGACTTCCAGGTCATGAGGTGGGCGTTGTTCGGCCGCACGCGGTCCAGCAGGTCATTGCGCACGAGCACGAGCGTGATACCTGCGGGCCCGATGTTCTTCTGGGCGCCTGCATAGATCACGCCGTAGTCGTTGACCTCGATCGGTCGTGACAGGATGTTGCTCGACATGTCCGCGACGATCGGGACGTCGCCCTGCGGCACGAAATTGAACTCGACGCCCGCAATCGTCTCGTTCGGCGTAATGTGCAGGTACGCTGCCGCGTCCGAGCGCGACCAGCTCGCCTCGTCCGGGATGTACGTGAAGTTCCGGTCGGAGGCATCGGCTGCGATGTTCACCTTGCAGAACTTGCCGGCCTCGCCGGCGGCTTTCCTGCCCCAGCTCCCCGTGACGACGTAATCGGCCGTGTCGCCCGGCGCCGTCAGGTTGAGCGGGGCCATCGCCATCTGCATCGTCGCGCCGCCCTGCGTGAACAACACGCTGTAGTCGTCGGGAACCCGCAGCAGGTCGCGCAGATTGGCCTCGCAGCGCGCCGCGAGTTCGACGAAATCCTTGCCACGGTGGCTGACCTCCATAACCGACATGCCCGAACCGAGCCAGTCCGGAATGTCGTTGCGGATGGTTTCGAGCACCTCGAGAGGCAGTGCAGCAGGGCCGGCACTGAAGTTGTAGACGCGCGACATGTCGCTGGAATTCCTGTTTACGTGGGGATTAGGCCGATTGTAGGGCGCGTATTGTTACGATTTGGCGGAGCGAATGCACTACTTGCATCGGTAATTATTCGTCGTCGTCCTCGATCGCTTCAATACGTGCTAACCCAACCAGCCGTTGGCCGCTGCCGACGCGTATCAGGCGCACGCCCTGCGTGTTTCGTCCCATGACGGAGATGTCGCTGACGCCCGTGCGAACCAAGGTGCCGCTGGAGCTGATCAGCATGATCTCGTCGTCGTCCGTGACACGAATCGCACCGACCGTTTTGCCGTTGCGTTCGGTCGTCTGGATCGCGATGACGCCCTGGCCGCCGCGACCCTGGACCGGGAAGTCCTCGACCGGCGTCCGCTTGCCGTAGCCGTTTTCGGTCGCCGTCAGGATCAGGCCGTCTTCGACGATCGTCAGGCCGATGACCTCGTGGCCGTCGGGCAGCTTGATGCCGCGCACGCCGGCCGCCCCGCGGCCCATCGGCCGGACGTCCGACTCCCTGAACCGGATGCCCTTGCCATGGCTCGCGACCAGCAGGATCTCGGCGTCGCCGTCGGTGATGGCAACGTCGACGAGCTTGTCCTCACCCCGCAGGTCGATCGCGATGATGCCGCTGGCCCGCGGTCTCGAGAACTGGTTCAGCGGCGTCTTCTTGACGGTACCGCCGGACGTCGCCATGAACACATAGTGGCCTTCCGCGTATTCCTTGATCGGCAGCACGGCGTTGATGCGCTCGCCGTCATCGAGCGGCAGCAGGTTGACGATCGGCTTGCCGCGTGAGCCGCGGCTCGCCTGCGGCACCTGGTAGACCTTGAGCCAGTACATCTTGCCGCGGCTCGAGAAGCACAGGATCGTGTCGTGGGTGTTCGCAACGAACAGGTTGTCGATGAAGTCCTCGTCCTTGACCTTCGTGGCCGAGCGCCCGCGCCCGCCGCGCTTCTGCGCCTGGTAGACGTCGATCGGCTGGGCCTTGGCGTACCCCCCGTGCGACAAGGTTACGACGACCTCCTCCTGCGGAATCAGGTCCTCGACCGTCAGGTCCGCGTGGTCCTGCACGATCTCGGTACGACGCTCATCGCCGAAGCCGTCGCGGACCGCGACGAGCTCGCTGCGGATCACGTCGACCAAGAGGTCGGGGTCAGCCAGAATATCAGAAAGCTCTTTAATTCTTTCCAATATACCTTTGTATTCATTGATTATTTTTTCTTGTTCCAAACCGGTCAAGCGGTGCAGCCGTAGATCGAGGATGGCCTGCGCCTGGATCCCCGACAGGCGGTACTTGCCGTCGGCCAGGCCGCTGCCGTCGACCAGGCCGTCGGGGCGCGTGTCCGTATCGCCGGCCCGCTCGAGCATGCCCGTCACCTCGCCCGGCTCCCAGGGCCGCTCCATGAGGCCCGTCTTCGCCTCGGCCGGTGAGGCGGAGGCCTTGATCAACGCGATGACCTCGTCGATGTTCGCCAGCGCGACGGTTTGTCCTTCCAGCACGTGAGCCCGGTCACGCGCCTTGCGCAGGTCGAAGATAGTCCGACGCGTCACGACCTCGCGGCGGTGCGCGAGGAAGGCCTCGAGCACCTGCTTGAGGTTCATCAGCTTCGGTTGACCTTGGTGCAGCGCCACCATGTTGATGCCGAACACGCTTTGCATCGGCGTCTGCTTGTACAGGTTGTTGAGCAATACGTCGGCGGATTCGCCGCGCTTGAGCTCGATTACGATCCGCATGCCGTCCTTGTCCGACTCGTCGCGCAGGCCGTCAGACGCGATGCCCTCGATGCGCTTGTCGCGCACCAGTTCGGCAATTTTCTCGATCAGGCGCGCCTTGTTGACCTGGTACGGGAGCTCCGTAACGACGATGCGTTCACGGCCCTTCTTCATCTCCTCGACGTCGACCTTCGCGCGAATGTAGACGCGGCCGCGGCCCGTCTTGTAAGCGGCTAGAATGCCCTGGGCGCCGTTGATGATGCCCGCGGTCGGGAAATCCGGCCCCGGCAGGTGTTCCATCAGGCCCGGGATCTCGATGTCGGGATGCTCGATCAGCGCCAGGCAGGCCGTGATGACCTCGTTGAGATTGTGCGGCGGGATATTCGTCGCCATGCCGACCGCAATGCCGGCCGAACCGTTGACCAGCAGATTAGGTACCCGGGTCGGCATGACCGACGGTTCTCTCTCCGAACCGTCGTAGTTCTCGACCCAGTCGACCGTCTCTTTTTCGATATCGGCGAGCAGCTCGTGCGCGATCCTGGTCATGCGAACTTCGGTGTAGCGCATGGCCGCCGCGCCGTCGCCGTCGACCGAGCCGAAGTTGCCCTGCCCGTCCACGAGCATGTAGCGCATCGAGAACGGCTGCGCCATGCGCACGATCGTGTCGTAGACGGCCGAATCGCCGTGCGGGTGGTACTTACCGATAACGTCGCCGACGACGCGGGCCGATTTCTTGTAAGGCTTGTTGAAGTCGTTGCCGAGTTCGCGCATGGCATGCAGGACACGGCGATGCACCGGCTTCAGGCCGTCCCGGACGTCGGGCAGTGCACGACCCACGATGACGCTCATCGCGTAGTCGAGATAGGACTGCTGCATCTCCTCTTCGAGGCTGACGGACAGCAATTCCTGGGCTACTTCAGACATAGATTCTCAGCTTCCAAAACTCAAAATCCGAGCGCGGCCCCGTCCCGCAGAGGACGGAATCCAAAGGCAAAAATACGCTGGATTTCGAGCGACTTAACTGGCTTTGGATGATACCACAGACACCCCGAAAACAGCAGTTTTTGAAGCCGAAAAAACGCCCTGAAACGCAGCACTGGCGCTGCCCGGCGCGACGCGTATACTGCGGCAAGCATGCAGCACTGTGACGCCCTCATCGCACCGCGCTGGTGCGTCCCGATGCACCCCTCAGGCCGGGTTCTCGAGAGCCATGCGATAGTCGTCAGCGACGACCGCATCAAGGCCATTCTGCCCGTCGACGACGCCCGGGCGGCGTTCCAGCCGAGCGTCCTGATCGAGCGCCCGGACCACGTCGTGATCCCGGGCCTGGTCAACACCCACACGCACGCGGCGATGACCCTGTTTCGCGGACTCGCCGACGACCAGCCGCTCGAAGCCTGGCTGCGCGAGGGCATCTGGCCCGCCGAACGGCGCTGGGTGAGCGCTGAAATGGTCAGGGACGGCACTGAACTCGCTATCGCGGAGATGCTGCGGGGCGGGATCACCTGCTTCAGCGACCAGTACTTCTTTCCGGAGATCGTCGCTGAGGCCGCCATAGACCTGTCCATGCGGGCCGCCGTGGCTACCCCGGTCGTCGATTTTCCGTCGGCATGGGCCCGGGACGCCGCGGAGTACCTGCAAAAAGGTGCCGACCTCGTCCACGACCCCTACTCCGACCATCCGCTGATCACGACGGCATTCGCCCCGCATTCGACCCTCACGCTGGCCGACGCGTCGCTCGCGGCCTTGCGCGTTCTCGCCGACCAGCTCGACGTGCGCGTACAGATGCACCTGCACGAGACGGTGGCGGAAATCGAGACCTCTCTCCGCGACACGGGCAAGCGTCCGTTCCAGCGCGTGCTCGATGCGGGGCTCGTCAACCGCTCCCTGCTGGCCGTGCACGCGGTCCATCTCGACGACGACGAGATCGAGCGCGCGGCCGGCGCCGGTGTCGGCGTCGCCCACTGCCCGTGCTCGAACCTGAAACTTGCGAGTGGCATTGCCCCGGTTGCCCGGCTTCGCGCCGCCGGCATCAACGTGGGGCTCGGCACCGATGGCGCCGCCAGCAACAATCTGCTCGACCTGTTCGGCGAGATGCGCACGGGCGCCCTGCTCGCCAAGACCGCAGCCCGCGATGCCGCGGCCCTGGGCGCGCCCGACGCACTTGCCATGGCGACGATCGACGGAGCCCGTGCCCTGGGACTCGAGGAGAACATCGGTTCCGTCGAACCCGGTAAACTGGCCGACCTGGCCTGCGTGGACCTCAGCGCGCTCAACAGCCAGCCCGTCTACAATGTCGTCTCGCAACTCGTTTACGCGGCCCGCGCCGACCAGGTGACCGATGTCTGGGTCGGCGGCAAGCATGTACTGGATAACGGCCGATTTGCCCATATTGATACCGACGACCTCCAGGCGCGCGCCAACGAATGGCGGCAGCGTATCGGCGCCCGCAGCGACACACGACAGGAAACCGGATGACGATCACGACCGAACACAACGTCGATCCCGCCGAACTGGCAAAATTCGACTCGCTCGCCTCCCGCTGGTGGGACCCCGAAGGCGAGTTCAGGCCCCTGCACCAGATCAACCCGCTGCGGCTGGACTGGATTCGCCGCTACGTTGCGCTGGACGGCCGAAAAGCTGTCGACATCGGCTGCGGGGGCGGCATCCTCGCCGAGGCGATGGCGGCCTCGGGCGCCGACGTCACCGCCATCGACATGGCCGAAGGGCCGCTCGCGGTTGCACGCCTGCACCAGATGGAGTCGGGCGCCGACGTCGACTACCGCCGCTCGACCGCCGAGGCGCTGGCTGCCGAGGAAGCCGGCGCATACGACGTCGTGACCTGCCTCGAAATGCTCGAGCACGTGCCCGACCCATCGGCCGTCGTGCGTTCCTGCGCCGAACTCGTGAAACCCGGCGGGCACGTCGTGTTCTCGACCATCAATCGCAACCCGAAATCCTTCCTGTTCGCCATCGTCGGCGCCGAGTACGTGCTGAACCTGCTGCCGAAAGGCACGCACGAGTACGACAAGTTCATCCGCCCGTCCGAACTGGAGACCTGGGCACGCCACGCCGGGCTGGACTTGCAGGCCAGCATCGGGATGCACTACAACCCGCTCACGCGCGAGTATTCACTCGGTCCGAACGTCGACGTGAATTACCTCATGTATTTTCGGCGCCCGCCGAGTGAGTAACCTGACGCAAATGCAGGACGGGTACTTCGACGCCGTCCTGTTCGATCTCGACGGCACGCTCGTGGACACGGCGCCCGACATGGTCGCCGTGCTGCAGGCGATGCAGCGCGCCCACGGGCTCGACCCGGTGCCCTACGCGGTGGGCCGCTCGCACGTCTCGAACGGCGCGATCGGGCTCCTCCGCGTCGGCTTTCCCGATTTCGGAGTCGATTTCGGCGACGACATGCACCTCGAATACCTCGAGCGCTATGCCGACTCCGTGTGCGACGCCTCGCGCGTCTTTGCCGGCCTCGAGAACCTGCTCGACCGCCTCGAGGCCGCCGGCTGTCCCTGGGGCGTCGTGACGAACAAGCCCGAGAACCTGACCAACCCGCTGCTCGAGGCGCTCGGCCTTGCGGCCCGCAGCGCCTGCACCGTGAGCGGCGACTCGTTGCCGGTGCGCAAGCCCGATCCGGCCCCGCTGCTGCTGGCCTGTGACATGGCCGGGGTGGATGCCTACCGCTCGATCTACATCGGTGACGCCGCCCGCGACATCGAGGCCGGACTGCGCGCGGGCACGGCGACGATCGCGGCGGCTTACGGCTACATCACCGACGACGACGACCCGCGTGAATGGGGCGCCGACATCATCGCGCCCGATACCGAAGAACTTGCCCAAATCGTCCTCAAAGCAGTTAATCTTGGGGGCTGATGATTTCGCTCTCGATCGAACCCGTCTACCTCGAGGTCGGCCTGCCCGCGCTCGGCATCGGTCTCGCGCTGGGGCTGCTCATCATGTGGCTCATCGCCCGCCGCGGACGCGCCCGGCTGCTCGACGACATCGACCAGATGGCGGCACGTCTGAAGAGCCAGGAAGCGCTGCAGGAAGAGCGTGAGTCGGCCTTCGAGCTTGCCAATGCCCGCCTGACGCAGGCGTTTTCCGATATCTCCAACCGTTCGCTGCGCGCCAACAGCGACACCTTCCTGAGGCTCGCCCAACAGAACCTCGGCACGCAGCAGGAGAAGGCGAAGCGCGAGCTCAGCGAACGCGAGAAAGCCGTCGAGTCCCTGGTCAAGCCGATTCGCGACGCGCTGGAAGCCTCCCACCGGCAGATCACGGAGCTCGAAAAGGCGCGCAGCGAGGCCTATGGCGGCATCAAGAGCCAGCTCGAGGAGATGCAGCTCAACCAGAAGTCGCTGACGCAGGAGACGCAGAACCTGGTCAAGGCGCTGCGCCGGCCCGAGGTGCGCGGGCGCTGGGGCGAGATCACGCTGCGCCGGCTCGTCGAACTCGCGGGCATGGTCGAACACTGCGACTTCGTCGAGCAGGTGCACACCGCCAGCGACGGCCAGATCATCCGGCCCGACATGATCGTCAACATGCCCGACCAGCGACAGCTTGTCGTTGACGTCAAGACGCCCCTCGATGCCTACCTGGAAGCGGTCGAGGCGCAGGACGATGCGCAGCGCAAGCTCGGCCTCGAACGCCATGCGAAGAACGTGCGCGCCCATATCCGCATGCTGTCCACCAAGGCGTACTGGGGACAGTTCGAGGAAAGTCCGGAGTTCGTGATCCTGTTCATCCCGGGCGACCAGTTCCTGAGCGCGGCGCTCGCCGAGGAGCCCGACCTGATCGAGTACGCACTCTCGCGCCAAATCATCCTCGCGACACCGACGAGCTTCGTCGCGTTGCTGAAGGCCGTGGCCTACGGCTGGCGCCAGCTTGCGCTGGCCGACAATGCGAAGGAGATTCGCATCCTCGCCGAAGACCTGTACGGCCGTCTCGCCACATTCGTCACCCACATGAACCGCGTCGGGCGGCAACTGGCCAGCAGCGTCGAGAACTACAATCGCGCGGTCGGATCGCTGGAACGCAGTGTCCTGCCGGGCGCCCGCAAGTTCACGGAACTCGGCGTGCACGCAAAAAAGGACATCGAGAAGCTCGACTCGCTGGACCCCGTCCCGCGAACGATGATTGAAGGAAACGACACTTGAATCTCGATCCCCGGGGGTACACCTACCCCGACGATATCCTCAAAGATCGCATCATCCTCGTGACGGGCTCGAGCGACGGCATCGGCAAGGCGCTGGCGTTGCACGCCGCGGGGCTCGGTGCACAGGTCATCCTGCACGGCCGCAGCGTTCCGAAGCTCGAGAAAGTGTACGACATGATCGAGGACATCGAGGGCGCTCCGAGGCCGTCGATCGCCGTCATGGACCTCGAGTCGGCCAACGCCGAGTCCTACAACACGCTGGCGCAGAGCATCGACTCGGAATTCGGCCGTCTCGACGGCCTCGTGCACAACGCGAGCATCCTGGGTGAGCGGTTTTCGATCGAGCAGTACGACGCCGTGATGTGGCAGAAGGTCATGCACGTCAACGTGACCGCGACGTTCGCGCTGACGCAAGTTTTCTTGCCCCTCCTCAATAAATCCGACGACCCGAGCGTGATCTTCACGAGCAGCGGCGTCGGCCGCACGGGCAAGGCATTCTGGGGTGCGTATGCTACGTCCAAGTTTGCGACCGAGGGCATCTCGCAAGTACTCGCGGACGAACATCGCCACGGCAAGCTGCGTGCCAACTGCATCAACCCCGGCGCGACGCGCACCAACATGCGGCTCGCGGCCTACCCGGGCGAAGATCGCGACCGGCTGAAACGGCCCGAGGAGATCCTTGCCCCTTACGTCTACCTGCTCGGACCCGACAGCAAGGGCGTCACTGGCGGGAGTTTCGACGCGCAGTGAGGCCGGCCGCCCGATAGAGCGCGCGCACCTGGCTGGCCGAGAGTTCCTGGTACTTGCCACGCCGCAGGGATCGCGGCAGCTGAATCGGACCGTAAGCCGTGCGGATCAGGCGGCTGACTTCGAAGCCGAGCGTCGCCCAAAGGCGCCGTACCTCGCGATTGCGACCTTCCCGCAGCGTGACGTCGAACCAGCGATTCGCGCCTTCCCCACCGCCGAACTCGATCGAGTCGAAGTGTGCGGGACCGTCGTCGAGCATCACGCCCTTGCGCAAAGCGCTGAGATCCGCATCGCTCGGATCGCCGTGCACGCGCACGGCGTACTTGCGCACGATCTGGGCCGAGGGATGCATCAGCGCATGGGCCAATGCGCCGTCGGTCGTGAAAATGAGGAGCCCGGTCGTCGCGAGGTCGAGCCTTCCGACCGCGACCCAGCGAGCACCCTTGAGACGCGGCAGCGCGTCGAAGACGAGCTTGCGGCCGCCCGGGTCGTCACGGGACGTCATCTCGTCAGCGGGCTTGTTGTACATCAGGTGACGGTGTTTCTGGGTGATGCCCTTCATCGACAGCGGGCGGCCGTCGAGCGCGATGCGCTCCGTGCCGTCGATGTGGTCCCCGAGTTGGGCTGGCTTGCCGTCCACGGTGAGCCGGCCTTCCCTGATCCACGTTTCGACTTTGCGCCGCGAGCCGTGTCCCGCCGCTGCAAGGACCTTTTGGATGCGTTCAGCCAACCGGGTCCGGCCACTCGTTGACGACCAGTTCCTCTTCGGGCTCTTCGTCCACGACCTGGGGTTCCGGAACACTCTCCTCCGCTTGCGTCTCCTTCGCGGCCTCCTCGGTCTCTGCGGCCTCTGCCGGGTACAGGACGGGCAAGTCGTGCGCGTGCGCCTCGGCGATGGCTTCGGCATCCAGGTCCGCCTCGCCCGCGTCTTCGACTTCGGGCAGGTTGAGCTGCACACGCAGGCTCTCCCAGTCGGACAGGTCCGCGAGCGGCGGCAGATCGTCGAGGCGCTTCAGGCTGAAATAATCGAGGAAGGTCTTCGTCGTGCCGAACATCGCGGGCCTTCCGGGAACGTCGCGATGCCCGACGACCCGCACCCAGTCCCGTTCCAGCAACTGGCGGACAATGTTCGAACTCACGGACACCCCGCGAATCTCCTCGATATCGCCGCGCGTGATCGGTTGCCGGTAGGCGATCAGGGCCAGCGTCTCGAACAGCGCACGCGAGTAGCGCGGCGGTTTTTCTTCCCAGAGCTTCTGCAGGCGATCCGCCATCGTGGCCTTGACCTGCATGCGAAAACCCGACGCTACCTCGGAGACTACGATGCCGCGCTCCTCGTATTCCTCGTTGAGCGTGGCAATTGCCGCACGAATCTCCGACTTTTCGGGCGCCATGCGGCCGTCGAAGAGGCCCTTGAGCTGGTCGATGTTCAGAGGCCGTCCCGCCGCCAGCAGGGCCGCCTCGATGAAATGTTTGATCTCGTTTGCGTCCATGAGAAATATCGATCGAATTTATTGCTGTGCCGCGGGTTCGTCGGTCGGGTCGTCGGTCACGAGATGAACCCTGGATGCTGCACGCACGTGCAACGGCTTATATTCGTCGGATTGCACGACCTCGATTACGGCTTCTTTGAGGAGTTCGAGGATGGCGATGAACGTGACGGCGACACCCATGCGGCCCTCTTCGGGATCGAACAGGTCGGAAAAACCCGTAAATGTGCTCGACTTGATGCGCGACAGAATCTCGCTCATGCGCTGCCGAACCGACAACGGTTCCCGCTGCATGTGAAGGTTGGAGAACATCTCGGCGCGTCTGAGAACATCGTGGAACGCCAGCAGCAGTTCCTTGAGCGTGACGTCCGGTAGCTGCGCGACGACCTTGCGTTCCGGCGCCTCGGCGCTCGCGATGAAAACGTCGCGTTCGAGGCGCGGCAGATCGGAGATATCTTCGGCCGCTTTTTTGTAACGTTCGTACTCCTGCAGTCGCCGCACGAGCTCGGCCCGGGGATCCTCTTCCTCTTCTTCCTGCATCTCGGGCCGCGGCAGCAGCATGCGTGATTTGATCTCGGCCAGCATCGCCGCCATCAGCAGGTACTCGCCGGCCAGCTCGAGCTGGAGTTCGTTCATGAGCTCGATGTATTGCACATACTGCTTGGTGATTTCGGCGATCGGGATATCGAGGATGTCGATGTTCTGCCGCCGGATCAGGTACAGCAGCAGGTCCAGCGGACCCTCGAATGCCTCGAGAAAGACCTGTAGCGCATAGGGCGGGATGTAAAGATCCTGCGGCAGCGTCGTCACGGGCTCGCCCGCCACGACCGCGAACGGCATCTCGGCCTGAGCGGGTGACTGCTTCTCGTCCTGCGGCGGTTTTGGCGCGTCTTCGGGTTTCAGGACTTTGAGTTCGGGCTTCATACGGCTTCCGGCTGCGATCCCGGCATTCTATCGCATCTGGCCAGACTCAGGTGAACTGGCTGACGTCGCCCCGACCGGCCCGCAACACCTCGACCGTGCCCCCCGACAGGTCCAGCACGGACGTCGGCTCGATGCCGGTCGGCCCCGCATCGACGATCAGGTCGACCTGGTGGCCGATGCGCTCCTCGATCTCGACCGGGTCGGTCAAAGGACGATCGTCGCCCGGCAACGTCAGTGTCGAACTCATGATCGGCTCGCCCAGTTCGGCCAGCATGGCGTTCACGAGGGGGTGATCGGGTACGCGGATACCGATCGTGCGGCGCTTCGGGTTGGCGAGAATTTTCGGAAGCTGGCGCGTCGCCGGGAGGATGAACGTGTACGGACCCGGCGTCAGCGACTTGATCAGTCGATAGGCCCAGTTGTCCACGCGCGCGTAGACGCTGATCTCCGAGAGATCCGCACAGACGAGCGTGAAGTTGTGATTCTTGTCGGTATGACGAATCGTGTGGATGCGCTTCGTGACTCTCTTGTCGCCGATCCGGCATCCAAGTGCGTAGCTCGAGTCCGTCGGGTACGCGATCAGGGCGCCGTCGCGAATACGCTCGACGATATAGGCTACGAGCCGCGGCTGCGGGTCGCGGGGATGGACTTCGACGATCTTGGCCACGCGCGGATTGTAGGCGAGCGATTCGCTCGCGCCTAGCCCGTCGCTTGGGATATCATTCGCGACCGTTATGAGCATGCTGTTCGAGTTTCTTCCGCTGGTGCTGTTTCTCGGGACTTTGTTCCTGAAGGACATCTATGCGGCCGTCGTCGTGTTGATGGTCACAATGCCCATCGGCCTGGCCGTGAAGACCTGGCGTTCCGGTTCACTGGATCGCATGTACTTCTGGTCGACCATCTTTGCGCTGTTCTTCGGCGGCCTGACGCTGTATTTCCGCAATCCGTATTTCACCTATTGGAAGCCGACGGCGTTTTATTGGGCCGTCGCGATCGCGTTTCTGGCCAGTAACTGGATCGGCGACAAGCCCCTCGCTCAACGGTTCTTCGGCCTTGTCGAGGGACTCAATCTCGAAAAGATCAGTGCCGTGCAATGGACGCGGCTCAATTACATCTGGGTGGCGTTTTTCGTCGTTGCGGGCTTGCTCAACATCTATGTCGCTTACAACTTCTCCGAAAAGACCTGGGGTACGTTCAAGGTGTTCGGGCTGATGGCGCTGACGTTGGTGTTCATGCTCGCCCAGACGCTCTGGATCGCGAACATGATCGGCGACGAAAAAGCCGAGGCCGGTGACTAGCATGTGGTACGCCATCCTCAGTGAGGACATCGAAGGCACGCGCGAGAAGCGGCTTGCGGCCCGCCGCGATCATGTCGCTCGACTGCGGTCCCTCGTCGACGAGGGCCGTCTCTTGGTGGCGGGTCCGCACCCGGCTGTAGACGCGGTCGATCCCGGCCCGGCGGGATTCACGGGCAGCCTCGTCATTGCCGAATTCGACTCATTGGATGCGGCGCGCGCATGGGCCGAGGACGACCCTTACGTCGAAGCCGGCGTGTACGGCAAAGTCAACGTAAAACCGTTCAATCGGGTGCTGCCGTGAGTGATCGCGTTGCACGTATCGAGGCAATGCTTACCGAGGCGTTCGCGCCCGAGCATCTGCTCGTCAAGGACCAGAGCCACCTGCACGCGGGACACGCCGGTGCCCGGGACGGTCGAGGGCACTACGATGTGACGATTGTCGCCGCAGCATTTGCCGGGAAACGTCCGCTGGCGCGCCACCGACTCGTCTATGATGCGCTCGGCACGATGATGGAGACCGATATTCACGCGCTTCGTATAAATGCGAAAGCGCCGTCCGAGGACTAGCCGCAACTTATCCCGCGGACTGGATATTCGTATATCATGCGCACACTTCGCTAAGAGGAATCAAAATGACCAATCTCAGGAAAGCCGCCGCTACCGGCAGGTATCGCGTGGCATCCGCTCTCGTCGCGCTGGCATTGACCGCGTCCAACGCCTCGGCACAGGACAGCGGGGCCGTCGAGATCGATCCCAATGTGTTCAACATGTATCTCGAGTCACGTATCCAGCGACCAGCCGACCAGGCGACCCCGCAGGAGGCACAAACGGTACGCGATGAACTGACCGACATTTACCTGCTCTCGGAGCAGCCGCGCGCGCGGGAGCTGCAAGACAATCCGCGGCTCCAGGCACAGATGGAACTGCAATCACGCGCCATCATCGCGCAGGCCGTTGCAACGGATTTCATCGCACGAAACCAGGCCAGCGAGGAGGAGATGCGGGCCCTGTACGCCGAGCAAACCGAGAGAGCGCCGCCTGAATTCAAGGCGCGTCACATCCTTGTCCAATCACAGGGCGAGGCAATCGCGCTGATTGCGGAACTGGAAGGCGGTGCAGACTTTGCCGAACTCGCAAAGACCAAGTCGACCGGTCCGTCCGGACCCACGGGAGGCGATCTGGGCTGGTTCTCGCCCGATCGCATGGTGCCCGAGTTCTCGGCCGCGGTGCAGGAAATGAATAACGGCGACTTTTCTAAGGCGCCCGTTCAGACGCAATTCGGTTGGCACGTCATCCTTCGCGAGGATTCGCGAGAGTCGACGCCGCCGCCCTACGAAAGCGTCAGCGACGTCTTGAAGCAGCAAGTCGAGCAGCAAAAGTTGCAGACTTATCTGCGCAGCTTGCGCGGCGCGACGGAGTAAATTATCCGAGTTAACTTAATACGTCGAATTCGTTCAGATTAGGGCGCCATTTGGCGCCCTTTTCTTTTTGTCGATTTGAATTGTGAAGCTGGTCACACCGTCGCCGGAGGCACATACCTAGTATTGCTCGCGAGTCGTCCCTAATCGCTCGGGGGCGGCTCCTCCAACCCTCGCATCTCCTTTTATAGGCTGATACGAGAAACTAAGTCGGCAGGGACGCCGACTTTTTTTTGCCCGCGAGAAATGTCGGGCAAAGAAAAAGGTCACCGAAGTGACCTTCTTCTCTACTTTTCGAAAGGACACGCAGTTCCTGGCGCAAGGCCCAAGATGAGCGAAATCAGAGCCGTCCTTTCGAACGGATCTTTCTAGCGAATCGCGCTCGAAAGATCTGAAATCATCAGCCCACTTGTTCCTGGACGAACGCCCGAAAAACTCCACATCATCTCGCTCGGCGCGCTGCCGCTTGCGAGGCTGGCTGTGTAGTCGATTGTCAGCTTGCCAAGGCGAGCCGTACCGGTCGCGATATCAACCGATGACAGCATGCCGGAAACGAAGACCTTCGAGTCTCCCGGCACGTACCTCGTATCTGAAATCGAGATGGCGTCGGCGTACAGCCAACCCGGCCCAATGACGGAACCGCCAACCGAAACGAAGTCACCGACACGCAGGCCAGCGAGCATGTCCTTCGAGGCCATAACGACCTGGCCCATCGAATGAAATACGCCGTTGGTGAGGTCGATCGCTTCGACGGGGCCGGCGAGTATCTGTGAATCGCCGACCGAAATCCCGTCGGTATCGCCGACACTGATGCCTTGTGAATCGCCGACCGAAATCCCGTCGGTATCGCCGACACTGATGCCTTGTGAATCGCCGACCGAAATCCCGTCGGTATCGCCGACACTGATGCCTTGCGAATCGCCGACCGAAATCCCGTCGGTATC
>JBFJQO010000016.1:0-17463 GCA_041616535.1 Woeseiaceae bacterium
CAATCGGGTGCAACAAATTGCCCCTAACCGGGGTCTCTTTGTTAGAATTCGCGCCGTTTTAACGAGGGACCCCAACCGATGAGCCGTTTCCTGATATCCACGCTTGCTGTCGTCGCACTGTTGTCGCTGCCCGTCGTCGCCACGTCGGCCGACGATCCGCAGCTCGAAAAGGTCCGTGCCAAGGTTTCGGCGATGTTCGAGATGATCGAGCCGCAGCACGTCAACAAGAGCCCGATCGACGGTTGGTACATCGTGCAGAAAGGCTCGATCGTCGCCTACATTTCGGCGGATGGCCGCTACTTGTTGCAGGGCGACCTGATCGACCTCGACCTGCAGGTCAATCTGAGCGAGCAGAGTCGGTCCGACGCCCGCCGTCAGCTCGTGGCCTCGCTCGACGACGGGGAGTCCATCCTGTTCTCGCCTGCCGAAGTCCGGCACAAGGTGACCGTATTCACGGATATCGACTGCGTATACTGCCGCAAGCTGCACAACCAGATCGGCGAATATCTCGACGAGGGCATCGCCATCCGCTACGTGCTGTACCCGCGCAACGGTCCGGCCTCACGTGCCTGGAGCACGTCGGAAGACGTCTGGTGCGCGCGCGACCGCAACAACGCGTTGACGATGGCCAAGATGGACCGCGAATTCGAGACCGCGAAATGCGACGCGTCGATGGTGTCGAAGCATTACGTCCTCGGGCAGGACATCGGGCTGACCGGGACGCCTGCCATCGTACTGGAGGACGGTACGCTGATCGGCGGATACGTCTCCCCGGAGATGCTCAAGGCGCGCATCGAAGGGTCCGTCAACTAGGCCTCGTCCATTCCGTCAGGAGCGCGAGCGCCGAAGTTCGTGCACATGCACGCCGCGGTTACGGCCCCGGTCTTCGAAGTACTTCTCTAGCGCAAACCGGCCGCTATGGAACGCAATCTCGTTCCACGGGATTTCGTCTTCGGCAAACAGCCTGGACTCGAGCGTTTCCTCGCCGACGCCGTAATCGCCGACCAGTTTGCCCGTAAAAAAGAGGTGTACCTGGCCGGCGTCGACGACGTCGACGCAGGCGAACAGATGGCCGAGTTCGACCGTGGCGAGCGCTTCCTCGAGCGTCTCCCGGGCCGCGCCGCCGGCGACGGTTTCGCCGAGCTCCATGAACCCGGCGGGCACGGTCCACTTACCGTAGCGCGGCTCGATTGCCCGCTTGCACAACAAGATTCGCCCGTCTCGCTCCGCCACGCAGCCGACGACGATCAACGGGTTGCGATAATGCACCCGCCCGCAGTCGTCACAGACCGCGCGCTCGCGATTGTCGTCCTTCGGCACGCGATAGCTCACCCGGCTGCCGCAGCTGGAGCAAAACTTCATTCTGTCGCCTGGTTTGGTGCCGGGAGGGGGAATCGAACCCCCACTCTGTTTCCAGAACCGGATTTTGAATCCGGCGCGTCTACCAGTTCCGCCATCCCGGCTACTCTCGGGGGCGCACAGTATAGGCGGGGATTCGGCCCCGTGCGACCCTTTGGGGGTCCGCAGCATCTAACATGGCAGGTATGAGCAAGTTTGCCGACATCGATATCGATCCCGGGATCGTGAAGCGGGCCGCGGCGGGCGATGCACGGGCACACGAGGTCATCTACCGCGCCTTTGCGGCGCCGGTGTACTCGATCTGCCTGCGCTTCACGAAGGTGCCTGCCCATGCCGAGGACCTGACGCAGGAAACCTTCATCGAGATCATGCGCTCGATCGCGAGGTTCCGCGGCGAGGCCAGGCTCGGCAGCTGGATCCGCCGCATCGCGGTGACCAAGGCGCTGATGTTCCTGCGGTCCGCCTGGACCAAGCGCGGGCAGGCGCTGGCCGACGACTGGCACGACGTCACCGAGGGCGACGCGCTGAGCCACGGCATTTCGCGGCACCCCGATGACGCGATGGATCTCGATGCGGCATTGGCGAGTCTCTCCGACGTCAGCCGGGCCGTGGTCTGGCTGCACGATGTCGAGGGCTTCACGCACAGGGAGATCGCCGGGTTCATGGGCAAGTCGGAGAGTTTCTCGAAGTCGCAGCTGTCGCGGGCGTACCAGCGACTGCGACCGTTGCTCGAGGTGCCCGACGAGAGCAAGCAGCCCGAGGGGGCTGCTATCAGTTACTAGACGCAGGAGTTACCAGGGTATGGACGGTAACAGGAAGGACGACGAAATGATCTGTGCACTGACCGCGGCTGAACATGCCGCAATGAAAGAGGGGCTGTACGAACTCCCCGATACGACGCCGCCGCGCGCGGTCTGGCATCGTATCCGGGAGCAGGCCGAGGCCGAAGGGCTTCTGAAGCCCAGGGTGCTGCGGCGGCGTTCGACCTGGTATGCGAGTGTCGGCGTTGCGGCAGCCGCGCTGGTCGCGGCGATCATGCTGCCGGGACTGCGGCAACAGGCCGGGGAACCGCTCACGGTCGTGCCGGATTCGATTGCGACGAACCAGGAAATTCGCCTGACGGCACTGCAGGCCCTGATGACGGAGTCGCGTGAAATCGAGAGCAACCTGCGGGCGCTGCCCGATGCGCCGCGTGTCACGCGCGCCAGCACGCTGGCCACGATCTCCGATCTCGAGGATCGCATCGCGGCCATCGATTACCAGTTGAATGATCCGACCGTCCAGATGTCGGATGCGGATCGCGAACTCTTCTGGCGCGAACGCGTCAGGTTGATGAAGTCGCTGCTGCAGTTGCGCTATGCGCAGGCGCAACGGGCGGCATTTTGAGTATTGAGGAGTAACACCGAATGAAGATGTGGAGAGTCATGATTCCTGCAGCGGCCGTGCTGTTGCTGGCGGGCCAGGCGGCTGCGCAGACGGAGGAAGAAGCCATGCGGGCCGAGGAGCAGATGCGGGCGATGGAGGCTCGCGAGCTCGAGATGGATGAAAAGCTGCGCCTTGCCGAAGAGCGCATGGCCGCGGCTGCGAGAGAGATCGCCGAGATCACCGAGAAGCGCCTGCCGCGCATGATCGAAATCGAGAAGCGCTACGCGTTGTCCAACAAGCCGATGCTCGGTGTCACGATCGAAACGAACGAGGAATCGGGTCCGGTCGAGGGTGTCAAGATCCTCGGCGTCACGCCGGGCAGCGCGGCCAGCGAGGCCGGCTTGCGTTCGGGCGACGTCCTGACCTCCGTCAACAGCGAGGCGCTCAGCGCCGCCAGCAGTAAGGAAGCCAATGCGCGCCTGCTCGATTTCATGCAAGGCGTCGAGGAAGGCGACGTGCTCAAGGTCGAGTACCTGCGGGGCGGCAAGGTCGGGTCCGTCGAAGTCGAACCCCGCATCATGGCGAACAATTCGTTCGTCTGGATGAGCGGGAAAGAGCCGCACGAGATGCCCATCCTGGCGGCGCCGCGGGCGCCCGGTGCCGTGCGCCAGTTCGACATGCAGTTCGGCTTCCCGTGGGTTCACACGGGTCTCGGCGAGCTCGAACTCGTCGAGCTGAACGAAGGGCTGGGGCGTTATTTCGGCACGGACAAGGGCCTCCTGGTCGTGAAAGCGCCGAAGTCCGACGCGATCGATATTCGCGACGGCGACGTGATCCAGAATATCGACGGCCGTGAGCCGAGGGACACGCGGCATGCCATGCGCATCCTCGGCTCTTACCAGAGCGGCGAGAAGCTCTCGCTCGGCATCATGCGGGACAAGAAGAAGCGGACCGTCGAGATCGAGATCCCGGCCGACCACCGGGGCAGCCTGGACGATTTCGATTTCGAGGTTCGCCCGGCAATGGCGCCGGCTGCGCCACGGGCCCCGCGCGTGGCGCCGCTGCCTGACGGCGCGAAGGCCGTCATCGTCGACCTGAGTTCCTGACTCCGGAGCGACCCGCACGGTCGGGACTCACCCGGGCGCGCCTGGCTTTGTTACCATGCGCGCCCATGTTCTTTTCAACGATTCCATTCCGCTGGCTCGTCCTGCTCGTGGCGTTTGGCACGGCCTCGTGCGCGGAGCGGGGACCGGACCCCGGGGAGCAAGCCGACACCGGTCTGCGAACGAGCGAGATCCTCGTGACTGCGGAGTCCGGCGAGCGGCTTGCGCAGAGACCGAATGTCGCTTTTGTAGACGGCGTGGCGGAAGGGACGGTCATCGAGATCTTCCCAAGCCGCCGTAAGCAGACGCTGCTCGGTATCGGGTCGTCCTTTACCGAATCCTCGGCCTTCGTGCTGGCCCACCACGAACCCGGGACGCGGGCCGAGGTCATGCGGCGCATCTTCAGCGAGGAAGGCGCCAATTTTTCGCTGGCCCGCACGCCGATCGGATCGACGGACTTTTCGGTCGAAGGCAAGTACTCGTATGCCGACGTAGCGGGCGATGCGGAGTTGCAGCACTTCTCGATCGCCGTGGATTCCGACGGTTTCACCAAGAGCCGGTACCCGGGAATCAGGGACGAATCCTACGACCTGTTGCCGATGATCAAGGAGGCGCTGGGGATCAAGGGCGCACAGCAGGACGGCGATTTGCGCATTGTCGCGTCGGCCTGGACCGCGCCGCCCTGGATGAAGGACATCGAGGATTGGTATTCCCTGTCGGACTGGGAAAAAGGCGTGGAGGGCACGGGTGGCGAGCTGAAAGTCGAGTATGTCCCGACCTACGCCGAGTACCTGCTGCGGTATCTCGATGCCTATGCGGCAGAAGGCGTCGACATCTGGGGCCTGACCCCGGTCAATGAGCCGCACGGCAACAGCGGCAGCTGGGAGAGCATGCATTTCACGGCCGAGACCCAGAACGCGTTCATCAAGCATCACCTCGGCCCCGCGCTGCACGCGAGCGGGCACGAGAACGTCCGGTTACTGATCTACGACCAGAACCGGGATCACCTCGAGCACTGGACCGACGTCATCCTCGCCGACCCTGAGACGGCGCCTTACGTCTACGGCACCGCGGTGCACTGGTATTCAAGCACCTACAAGGTTTACGAAGACGCCATCGAGCGCGTGCGCAAGAAGTTTCCCGATTTCGAGATCATCCACACGGAGGGAACCATCGACGATCTCGGCAAGCCGGCGCCCGGCGGCGTCACCGATCCCGAGCGTTTCACCGAGACCGGCTGGTTCGGCAACGACGCGTTCTGGTGGAACGCGAATGCGACCGACTGGGCCTATTCGGCGACGTGGGCCCCGAACGCCGAGGACCATCCCGTGTACACGCCGGTCCATCGTTATGCGCGCAACATCATCGTCAGCCTCGACCACGGCATGGCGGGCTGGATCGACTGGAACGTCGTCCTGGACAGCAACGGCGGGCCGAATCATGTCGGCAATTTCTGCGGCGCACCCATCATGATCGACACCGACTCCGGCGAGATCTACTACACGCCGGTGTACTACGTCCTGGCGCAGCTGAGCCGTACGATCCGGCCCGGCGACACGGCCGTACAGACAGAGCGCCGACTCGGCGGCCTCGATCCCGATGCATTGCATGCCAGCGCCGCGATCGATAGTGAGGGCTTGCTGAGTGTGCAGTTGCTGAACACGACGAAGAAGCCCATCCGTTTCGGACTGCAGATCGGTGCCCGGTTTGCCGGGATCGACATGCCCGCCAATGCCGTGCAGACGGTCAGGATCCGGCTGCCCCGGGATTGAACGGCAGCGCGGTACACCCTGCGCTATCATGCGCGCCCATGCTGATCTCGGACTTCGATTACGCGCTCCCGCAGGAGCTCATCGCGCGCTACCCGGCCGCCGACCGGCGCGGCAGCCGGTTGCTCGCGGTCGCCGACGGGATTCGTGATCTCGGCTTCGCCGAGTTGCCGAGCCTGTTGCGACCGGGCGACCTGCTGGTGTTCAACGACACGCGCGTGATAAAGGCGCGACTGGCGGCGCAAAAGGACACGGGAGGCAAGGCCGAGATCCTGATCGAACGCGTCGAAAGCGAGCGCGTCGCGCTGGCCATGATCCGGGCCAGCAAGTCACCGAGGCCGGGCTCGCGCCTGTTGCTCGGCGGCGGTGCCGAGGCCGTCGTCGCGGCGCGGGACGACGACCTGTTCCTGCTCGAGTTCTCCATCGACGTCCTGCCATTCCTCGAAGTCCACGGCGCGGTGCCGTTGCCGCCGTACCTCGAACGGGACGCGGAAGACGCCGATCTCGAGCGTTACCAGACCGTCTATGCGCGCGACCCGGGTGCCGTTGCCGCGCCGACGGCCGGCCTGCATTTCGACGAGGCGATGCTCGAGGAGACGCTCGCGATGGGCGTGCGCCACGCCAACGTGACGCTGCATGTCGGCGCCGGCACGTTCCAGAACCTGCGCGAGGAGCACATCGAGGCGAATCGGCTGCATGCCGAGCGCGTCGAGGTGAGCGCATCCTGCGCCGATGCCGTGCGTGCGACACACGCGGCCGGCGGGCGCGTGATCGCGGTCGGTACGACGTCCGTGCGGTCGCTCGAGTGCGCCTCGGCGTCCGGCACGATACAGCCTTTCAGCGGCGAGACCGATCTGTTCATCACGCCGGGCTACGCGTTTCGCTCCGTCGATGCAATGATCACGAATTTCCACCTGCCGCAGTCGTCGCTCCTGATGCTGGTCGCCGCGTTCGCGGGTCGCCGGCGCGTTCTCGATGCGTATGCGCACGCCGTCCGTGAGAAATACCGTTTCTTCAGTTACGGTGACGCGATGTTCCTTACGCCGGGCAACGCGTCATGAAGCTTACGGTCTCCGCTACGTCGGGTGCGGCGCGCGTCGGCGAGCTCGAATTCCGTCGTGGCAGGGTGCGCACGCCCGCGTTCATGCCGGTCGGAACCTACGGGACCGTCAAGAGTGTGACGCCCGAAGAAGTCGCCGCCGACGGCGCCGAAATCATCCTCGGCAACACCTTCCACCTGATGCTGCGGCCCGGCACCGAGGTCATCCGCAAGCACGGCGGCCTGCACGAATTCATGAACTGGCACGGCCCGATACTGACTGATTCCGGCGGCTTCCAGGTGTTTTCGCTGGCCGCCATGCGCAAGGTCACCGAGGAGGGCGTGACGTTCCAGTCGCCCGTCAACGGCGACACGGTCGTCCTGACGCCGGAGCGGTCGATGGAGGTCCAGCACGACCTCGATGCTGACGTCACGATGATCTTCGACGAATGCACACCGTACCCGGCGACCGCGACCGAGGCACGCGAGTCGATGGCCTTGTCGTTGCGCTGGGCCGCGCGCAGCAGCGCGCGTTTCGACGAGCTCAAAAACGACGAACCGGATCGCGGCGAGGCCCTGTTCGGTATCGTGCAGGGTGGCATGTTCGACGACTTGCGGCAGGAATCGCTCGGCGGACTGACGGAGATCGGTTTCGACGGTTACGCAATCGGCGGTCTCGCCGTCGGCGAACCCGAAGACGAGCGCCTGGCCGTGCTCGACCGGCTGTTGCCGGACATCCCCGGCGATGCACCTCGCTACCTGATGGGCGTCGGCACGCCCGTCGACATCGCCGAGGGCGTGCTGCGCGGCGTCGACATGTTCGACTGCGTCATTCCGACGCGCCATGCGCGCAACGGCCAGTTGTTTACCTCACGCGGCAACGTCAAGTTTCGCCACGCCCGCTACGCCGACGACACGTCACCGCCCGACCCGGACTGCGATTGCTACACCTGTCGACACTACAGCCTGTCCTACCTGAGGCACCTCGTGAAATGCAGCGAAATCCTCGGGCCGCGCCTGGCGACAATGCATAACCTTCATTATTATCAGCGACTTATGGATGATCTGCGCGACACGGTGCGGGCCGGCACGGTCGTGGAGTTCGTGCGCCGATTGCGCGACGTCTACGCCCGCGACGAGTGATTTTCTGCGGCGGGCTTGGGTTCGTCCAAGTCGCCCCCATCTGACACGCTTGTGCCATAATACCGCGCTGTTTTTTTCGGATATTCCGCTCGGGACCTCCCATGGACTTCTTTATTCAAAACGCACACGCGCAGCAGGCTGCGCAACAGGGTGACGGCACCAGCTTCATCATCATGATGGTGCTGATGTTCGCCGCTTTCTATTTCCTCCTCATTCGTCCGCAACAGAAAAAGCAGAAGCAGCACCAGGAACTCGTGACCGGCCTGCAGGTCGGTGACGAGGTGCTGACGGCCGGCGGTATCCTCGGTGTCATCACGGGCGTCAGTGAGCATTACGCCGTGATTCGCATCAGCGACAACACCGAGGTCAAGATCCAGAAGCAGAGCGTCTCGATGGTCGTACCGAAAGGCACGTACGACGAAGCATGAATAAATATCCTGCCTGGCTGAATGCGCTCGTACTCGCGATCCTGCTGGCGGGCTGCCTGTTGGCGTTGCCGAACCTCTACGGCAGCGTCGGGGCAGTGCAAATCGCGACCAACGACGGGTCGCCCTTTGGCGAGCAGAAGCTCGACGAGTTCGTGCGCGTGGTCGAGAACGCCGGCATAACGCCCGAGGCCGCCTACCTGCAGGACGGTCGCGTCGTGATTCGTTTCGATTCTCCTGCGGACCAGGAGACGGCCGGCGAGCGCCTGCGCTCCGCGTATTCGCGCGAGGCGAATGTCGCCACGACGCTGGCGCCGAAGTTACCGGCCTGGGTGCGCAACATCGGGCTGAACCCGATGAGCCTCGGCCTGGACTTGCGTGGCGGTGTGTATGTCCTGCTCGAAGTGGACATGGAGACGGCGATCGACGGTCGGCTCAAGGGCTATCAGCAGGACTTCGACGACCGGCTGCGCGACGCGCGCATCCGCCACCGCGTCGATCTCGACGGCGATACGATCACCGTTCGCCTGACCGGCCCCGAAGACGTCGAGGCCGCACGCGACATCATCAGGCGTGCGGACCAGGACGTCCTGGTGTCGGATGGCGCCGACGGCAAGTCGCTCACCGTGCGCATGAGCGAAGCGCAGATAAGGGCGCGCCAGGATTTCGCGATCGAGCAAAACCTGACCACGCTGCGCAATCGCGTCAACCAGCTCGGCGTTGCCGAGCCGCTCGTGCAGCGACAGGGCGTCGACCGCATCGTCGTGCAGTTGCCGGGTGTTCAGGACCCGAACCAGCTGCGGCGGATTCTGACCGCGACGGCGACACTCGAGTTCCGGCTCGTCGATACGACGGGCGACGAACCCGGGTCGCGTCGGTACCCGGGTCGCGGCAGCGAAGCGCCGCAGATTCTCAAGCGTTCGGTTGTGGCGTCGGGCGACCAGATCATCGATGCCAAGGCGGGCTTTTCCGAAGGTCAGCCGGCCGTGTTCATTACACTCGATTCTGCGGGTGGCGAGCGCATGCTCGAGACGACGATGAACAACCTCAACAAGCCGATGTCGTCGGTGTTCATCGAAACGCGACGCGAGACCGTGATGCGCAACGGCGTCGAGGAGCAGCGTACGGTCAAGACCGAGGAGATCGTCAACACGGCGACGATCCGCGGTGTCTTCAAGAACAGTTTCCAGATCGTCGGCCTGTCGCCGATCGAGGCGCGTGATCTCGCACTGCTGCTGCGCGCCGGCGCGCTGGCGGCGCCCGTGTATCCGATCGACGAACGCACGATCGGCCCGAGCCTCGGCCAGGACAACATCGATCGTGGGTTCAATGCCATCAAGATCGGCTTTCTCGCCGTCATTATCTTCATGGCGATCTACTACCGTGCTTTCGGCATCGTCGCCGACATCGCACTGTTGTCGAATCTCGTATTCATCGTGGCTTTGCTGTCGGTGCTCGGCGCATCGCTGACGTTGCCGGGCATGGCAGGCATCGTGCTGACGGTCGGCATGGCCGTCGACGCAAACGTGCTGATTTTCGAGCGCATACGCGAGGAATTGTCAGGGGGTGCGTCGCCGCAGGCAGCCATCGACTCGGGCTACGGCAAGGCCCTGAGCTCGATTACGGACGCCAACGTCACGACGCTCATCGCGGCTATCGTACTGTTCGCACTCGGCACCGGACCGATCAAGGGCTTCGCGATTACGCTACTGCTCGGCATCATCACGTCGATGTTCACGGCAATCGTCGGTACGCGCGCGATCGTCAATTACATCTTCGGCGGCCGCAAGCTGCAATCGTTGCCGGTTTAGGGGGTCGCAATGAGACTGATCAAGGAAAAAACCAGCATCAATTTCCTGGGCCCAGGGCGGCGCAAGGTGGCCCTCGCGGTATCGGCGTTGCTCGTCATCGTGTCACTGGGTTCGCTGTACAAGAACGGCCTCGAATTCGGCATCGACTTCACGGGCGGCGTACTGCTCGAAGTCGGGTACGATCAGCCTGCCGATCTCGAGGCGATTCGCGGCAACCTCGCGGGCGCCGGGTTCGAGGATGCCCAGGTGCAATTGTTCGGCCGCGAGACCGACGTGCTCGTGCGGCTTCCGCCGCAGGGCGACACGTCGGAGGTCGTGCGTCAACGATTGCAAGACACGCTGGCCGCGGGCGGGCAGCAGATCGACCTGCGGCGCGTCGAGACCGTCAGCGCCCAGGTCGGCAGCGAGCTCGCCGAGAAAGGCGCGCTCGCGATGGTCGTGGCACTGCTCATGATCTTTGTCTACGTGATGATCCGCTTCCAGTGGAAATTCTCGGCCGGCGCCGTAGCCGCGCTCGCGCACGACGCGATCGTGACGGTCGGTTTCTTTTCGATTTTCGGCCTGCCGTTCGACCTGACCGTCGTCGCTGCCGTGCTCGCCGTGATCGGTTACTCGCTCAACGACACGGTCGTCGCATTCGATCGTATCCGCGAGAACTTCCTGAACCTGCGCGGCGTATCGGCGGAGGAGGCGATGAACATCTCGATCAACGAGATGCTCGCACGCACCCTGATCACGGGCCTGACGACGCTGCTCGTGCTGATCGCGCTGCTGATGCTCGGCGGCGAATCGATCGCGCCGTTCTCGATCGCGTTGATCGTCGGCATCATCGTCGGTACCTACTCGTCGATCTACACAGCGAGTGCCACGGCACTGATGCTCGATGTCAGTCCGCAGGACCTGATCGAACCGATCAAGGACCCGGAGCTGATCGACGACCTCCCCTAATCAGGTACCGGACACCTTATCCCCGGTCTAAACTGTCGATTTAGACCGGGTATAAGGTGTCCGGTACCTGATTGAGGTGGGGTGGTCAGGCGAGGATAGCCTTGATCTCGTGCGCGCAGAGTCTGGCGAGGCCCGCGTAGATTCTGGGGGTGCCGCAGAGGATGTGGCCCGAGTCGAGATAGTCTTCGCTGCCGTCGAGGCCGCTCACGATGCCGCCGGCCTCGCGGATGATCAGGGCGCCGGCGGCCAGGTCCCATGCCTTGAGCCCGGTCTCCCAGAAGCCGTCCAATCGGCCGGCCGCGACGTAGCACAGGTCGAGCGCGGCCGCGCCGGGCCGGCGAACGCCGGACGTGTTACGGACGACCTTACCGAGCATGTTCAAATAGGGCGCCATGTCCATGTCGGGCTGGCGGAATGGGAACCCGGTGCCGATCAGCGCATGCTCGAGGTCCTGCCGGCCGCTGACGCGGATCTTGCGATCGTCAAGCGTCGCACCCTCGCCACGCGCCGCCGCAAACAATTCCTGGCGCATCGGGTCGTAGACGGCGGCCGCCTCGGTGCGCCCCTTGACCCGCACGCCGACCGACACGCAGAACTGCGGGAAACCGTGCAGGAAATTGGTCGTGCCGTCGAGCGGGTCGATGACCCAGACCGAATCCGACTCACCCTGACCACCGGATTCCTCGGCGAGAATCGCATGATCGGGGTAGTGCCTGTGGATGACTTCGATGACGGCGGCTTCCGCGGCGCGGTCCGCCTCACTGACGAAATCGTTGTGGCCTTTTTTCTCGACCTTGATCCGGTCGAGCCTGTTGAGGTGGCGCATCACCACATTACCGCCGCGCCGCGCCGCCATTATGGCGACGTTCTGTAGTGCGTTCATCGAACGATTCCGTCAATGTGAAAGAACTGGTCGGCCTGTCCGTACGGGCCGCCGGGGCGGTAGAATACCGGACTTTGTCTGCCGTGTGCCACAGCAATGTCGATACGCATCGTCCTCGTCGGAACGACGCATCCCGGTAACATCGGGGCCGTCGCGCGTGCCATGAAGAACATGGGGCTCAGCGACTTGCGGCTCGTGAGCCCGAAAACCTTTCCTCATGAGGACGCGACGGCGCGCGCGTCGGGCGCGTCCGATATCCTCGAGCGCGCCGTCGTGTCGGACACGCTCGGCGAGGCGCTGACCGACTGCGTCTACGTGGCCGGCGCGAGCGCCCGCTCGCGCACGATCAACTGGCCCTGCATGGGCCCGCGCGACTGCGCCGAGCGGCTGATCCAGGAGAATGCCAACGGCCCCGTCGCCTGCGTCTTCGGGCCCGAGAAAACCGGCCTGCACAACGACGATCTCGACCTCTGCCACACGTTGCTGACCATCCCGACCGACCCGGGGTTCAGTTCGCTGAATCTCGCCATGGCCGTACAGGTGGTGACTTACGAGATTCGCGTTGCGAGCATGCTCGACGAAGGGCCCGTGTTCGACGTCGAGGCGCCGCCAGCGACCAGCGAAGAGATGGAACATTTCTACACGCATCTCGAAGACGTGCTGCGAGACATCCGCTTCCTCGACCCGGACAACCCGCGGCACCTGATGCGCCGCCTGCGGCGGCTGTTCATCCGCGCCCGACCCGACAAGAACGAGATCAACATCCTGCGCGGCGTCCTGACCGCAATCGATCGCGCCCGCCAAGACGATGACGCCTGAGTCGATGAACGACAAGACGATCTACCTCGACTATGCAGCATCCACGCCTGTGGACCCGCGCGTCTGGGAGCGCATGCGCGAGGTCGCCGAGCGGACCTGCGCCAACCCCTCGTCGGTGCATGCGGCCGGCCGCCTCACGCACGAGATCATCGCACAGGCCGCCGCGCAACTCGGCACGCTGCTCAATGCCGATCCGGCCACGCTGATCTGGACGTCGGGCGCGACCGAGTCCGACAATCTCGCGATCGCGGGCGGCGCGCGCCACCGCGCCCATCGCGGCCGGCACATCGTGACGATGAAGACCGAGCACAAGGCCGTGACCGACGTATTCGAGCGGCTCGGCAAGGAGGGCTTCGACGTGACCTGGGTCGAGCCCGGAAACCATGGCGTGCTCGACCCGGCCGCATTCGAAACCGCTTTGCGAGACGACACGCAGCTCGCCTCGATCATGCTCGTCAACAACGAGACCGGCGTCGTCCAGGACATAAAGGCGTTGGGCGGCATCTGCCGCGAGCGCGATATCCTGTTCCACGTCGATGCGGCCCAGGCGGCGGGCAAGGTCCACATCGACCTGGCCGCGCTGCCCGTGGATCTGATGTCGGTGACCGCGCACAAGCTCTACGGGCCCAAGGGCATCGGCGCGCTGTATATCGCGGATCGGCCGGGCTGCCACGTCGAGCCGCTCCTCTTCGGCGGCGGCCAGCAGCGCCGTATTCGCCCCGGCACCCTGCCGATGGAGCTGATTGCGGGTTTCGGCATGACGGCCGCGATCGCGGCCGCGCGCATCGACGACGATCTGGCGCATATCCGCGACATGCGCCGCATTCTCTGGGACGGCATCCGCGGCGTGGACGGCATCCTGCTCAACGGCGACCCCGGCGGTTTTCCGGGCATACTCAACGTCAGCGCCGACGGCGTGGAGGGCGAAAGCCTGTTGCTGGCGCTCGAGCCGCTGCTCGTCGCGACCGGGAGCGCCTGCAATTCGAAAAGTCAGGCGCCCTCGTACGTACTGCGAGCGCTCGGCCGCACGGATATGCAGGCGCAGAGCGCGATCCGCTTCAGCGTAGGCCGGCCGACGACTGCGGCGGAGGTCGAATTCGCCGCGCAGCACTACGTCAAAGCCGTGGCCCGGCTCCGCGGCCTGGCACCGGAAGTCGCGGCGTGAGCACCGATCCCTACAGCACCAGGACGCGCGAGCTGTTCGCCCATCCGGCGCACGCCGGCCTGCTCGAGCGCGGGCCCGTCGTCTACGCGGATGCGCAGGATGTCCGCCTGCAGCTGTCCGCGGAAGCGGCCGGCGGTGTGCTCGAGGCAATGCGCTTCCAGGCCTGGGGCTGCCCGCACGTCATCGCCGCCGCCGAGGCGGCCTGCGCCGAGCTCGAGGGGCGGCCCGTCGCCGACCTCCTTGAATTCGCCGTATCCGGCCTTATGGCGAATCTTGCTGTACCGGTCGAGAAGACCGGACGTATACTAGTCCTTGAAGAGGCGGTTCGGTCGCTTGGGCGGAGGTTTCGCGATGAGGCCTGAACGGTAAAGGTACATTTGCATGGCAATTTCACTCACGGCGGCGGCCGCTGACCGCGTCCGCAGCCACCTTGACAAGCGGCAAGCGAGTCTCGGCCTGCGTCTCGGCGTGACCAAGACGGGCTGCTCGGGCTACTCGTATGTCATCAATTATGCCGAGAAGATCGGCGAGACGGATGTCGTCTTCGAAGACAAGGGCATCACGGTCGTCGTCGACCCCGAGGCGCTCGAACTGATCGACGGCACCGAGGTCGATTTCGTCAAGAACGGACTGAACGAGGCATTCAGCTTCCGCAACCCGAACGTAACGGGCGAATGTGGCTGCGGCGAGAGCTTCAACGTCTAAATTTCTCGTAGTAGAATTAATCGTTTACGTCTTTGTGCGACCGGCCGGCCGCCGGGCGCTCGTTATCATCACTCGAACCGAAGGAATACCCCATGGCCGTTGAGCAGACGCTCTCCATCATCAAGCCCGATGGCGTACAGAAAAACCTGATCGGAGAGATCTATAGCCGCTTCGAGAAAGCGGGGCTTGAGATCGTTGCGGCGCGCATGTTGCACCTCAGCGAGGAGCAAGCGCAGGGTTTCTATGCCGTTCACAAGGAACGCCCGTTCTTCAACGACCTGGTCAGCTACATGACATCGGGTCCCGTCGTCGTGCAGGTGCTGCAGGGTGAGGGCGCGATCGCGAAGAATCGCGAGATCATGGGTGCCACGAATCCGGCGGACGCCGCGCCGGGCACAATTCGTGCGGACTTTGCCGAGAGTATCGAAGAGAACATCGTGCACGGTTCGGACGCGGCCGAAACCGCCGCGGTCGAAATCGTCTTCTTTTTCGGCGACGACGGCGTCTGCCAGCGCACGCGCTAGACGAGTCATGACCGCGAACGCTTCGAAGAACAATCTGCTCGGCATGTCGCAAGACATGCTCGAGCAGTTCTTTGCGGAACGCGGCGAAAAGCCGTTTCGCGCGCGGCAGCTCATGCAATGGATCTACCAGCGCGACGTGACCGATTTCGACGAGATGACGGACCTGTCGAAGAATCTGCGCGAACGTCTGACTTGCGATGCCGACATCGTGTTGCCTACCGTGCAGTCGCGCCACGATTCGGCGGACGGCACGGTCAAGTGGCTGTTTGCCACGGATTGCGGCCAGGCGGTAGAAACCGTGTTCATTCCCGAGCCGGGACGGGGCACGCTCTGCATTTCATCGCAGGTCGGTTGCGCACTCGACTGCGCGTTCTGCGCGACGGGAGCGCAAGGTTTTAATCGCAACCTGACGAGCGCCGAGATCATTGGCCAGGTATGCGTTGCCAACAGCGATTTGCCGCGCCGCGACAACGGTGAACCGGCTGTGACCAATGTCGTCTTCATGGGCATGGGCGAGCCGCTTGCCAATTATCGAAATGTCATCCCGGTGCTGGAATTGCTGATCTCGGACTGGGCGTTCGGCCTGTCGCGCCGGCGCGTCACGATCAGCACGTCTGGCATCGTGCCGCACATCGACAAGCTCGGCGACGACTGTAACGTGTCGTTAGCCGTATCGCTGCATGCGGCCAACGACGCGCTGCGCGACAAGCTCGTGCCGATCAACAAGCTGCACCCGATCCGCGACCTGCTCGAGGCTTGCTGGACGTATGCGGCCAAGCACTCGAATCGCTTCATTACTTTCGAGTACGTGATGCTGCGCGGCGTCAATGATTCGCTTGCGCATGCAGACGAACTCTACGATCTTCTGCACAACAAGCCCGCGAAGGTGAACCTGATACCGTTCAATCCTTTCCCGGGCACCGTGTTCAAGCGGTCTGCGGCGGACACGATCCGGCATTTCCAGGATCGCCTGCGGCAACAGGGCATCGTCGCGACCACGCGCAGGACGCGCGGCGACGACATCGACGCTGCATGCGGACAGCTGGCGGGTGACGTCAGCAACCGGGTCCGCAGCCGCTTGGGCGAAAAAACGATCGGTGACCGAAACACAAAGGTGGCGTCAGCGTGAAAAAGAGCGAACTCATTACGGCATTGTCACTGCTCGGCCTCCTGCTGGCCGGTTGCGTATCCTCGACGACGACAGGCTCGATTCCGCGGGACTCCGACGAAGACGACGCGGCGGAGTACAACTACCAGCTCGGCGCCCGCTACTACCAGAATGGTAGTTACGAACTCGCGCGCGACCGGCTCCAGCGCGCGATCGAACTCGATCCGCGCCTGGCCAAGGCGCATATGACACTCGGCATGACCTACGAGGCACTCGATATTCCGAGGCTGGCGAAAGAGTCCTACGACCGCTCGATCCGGGCGGCACCGCGCGATTTCAATATCCAGAACGCCTACGCCGTATTTCTGTGCAAGCGGCGCGACTTCGACGGTGCGGCGCGCTATTTCGAGCGCGCCTCGGCGCACGCCGAGAACGACAATGCGGAACAGACGCTGACGAATGCGGGCCTGTGCATGATGCAGAAACCCGATGCCGACGCCGCAGAGCGTTTCTTCCGTACCGCACTCGAGCGGCGGCCCACGTACGGCGAAGCTTTGCTGCAGCTCTGCCTGATGAAGTTCCAGGAGCAGGATTACATGAAAGCGCGCGCGTTCCTGCAGCGCTACATGAGTTCTAACAAGACGACGTCGAGCGTGCTGTTCCTTGCCGCGGAGATCGAAGCCAGGCTCGGCAACGATCGCGGGCGGACCGAGTACGTCAACCAATTGCTGCGCGAGTTCCCCGAGTCGCCCGAGGCGCGCAAGGCTTTGAGCAGCGGCTAGCGATGAGCGACGACGTCGACAGGCAGATCGAATCGTCCGACGAGGAGTCTTCCGGGCCGCTCGGCGGCGAGCGGCTGGCCGAGGCGCGCCGCGAGCAACAGATATCAGTGCTCGAAATCGCCAAGGAACTCCACCTCGACGAACCCAAGGTCCGCGCTCTCGAGCGCAACGAATTCGACGTGCTGGGCGCGCCGGTGTTCGCGAAAGGACACTTGCGCAAGTATGCGCAGCTCGTCGGCGTCAAGATCGAGGACGTTCTCGCGGATTACTACCAGTTGACGCGCAGCACCTCGATGCCGCCGGTCGTCACGACGCGCCCGCGCCCGCGAAAGGAATTGACGCCGGGCCCGTGGATCGCGGTCATCGTCGTCATTATTCTCGCGGTCACTGTCTACTGGTGGTTCACGCGTCCCGCCGGCATGGCGACCGATCCGTCGGCCGAGACGGTAGCGCCAGAAACGGCCGCGCCGGAGGTCGAACCGGCGCCCGCAGAGCCAATCAGCGACATTGTGCCG
>JBFJQO010000017.1:0-17112 GCA_041616535.1 Woeseiaceae bacterium
GCCGAGCAGGTGTTCTCGACGGCCGACGACAACCAGACGGCCGTGACGATTCACGTGCTGCAGGGCGAGCGCGAGCGCGCCATGGACAACAAGTCGCTCGGCCGCTTCGACCTGACGGACATCCCGCCGGCGCCGCGCGGCCTGCCGCAGATCGAGGTCACGTTCGACATCGACGCCAACGGTATCCTGAACGTGTCGGCGAAGGACAAGGCGACGGGCAAGAGCCAGAACATCGTCATCAAGGCGTCGTCCGGCCTGTCCGACGACGAGATCGAGAAGATGGTCGCGGATGCCGAAAGCCACGCCGAGGAAGATCGCAAGTTCCGCGAGCTCGTCGATGCACGCAACCAGGCGGACGGCCTGATCCACGCCGCCGAGAAGACGCTCAGCGAGCTGGGCGAGAAAGCCTCGTCCGAAGAACGCCTCGCGGTCGAGAACGCGGTTTCCGACCTCAAGAAGGCGCTCGAGGGCGACGACAAGGAGGCCATCGAGAAGAAGACGGCCGCCCTCGGCGAAGCATCGGGTGGGCTGGCGCAAAAGCTCTACGCGGAGCAGGCGGCACAGGGTGATGCCGGTGCCGCGGAGGGCGCGGCCAGCGGCGACGACGATGTCGTTGACGCCGAGTTCGAGGAAGTCGACAAGAACAAGAAGTCCGACTAAGGGGGACAGCCCCCTTTTTTCGGGCAGGGTAGCGATTGGGGCAGTCCCCTGTGGAAAAGGGGACTGTCCCCATTTGGTCAGGCGAATATGGCAAAGCGCGATTACTACGAAGTTCTGGGGGTCTCGAAATCGGCGTCGGCCGACGAGATCAAGAAGGCGTATCGCCGTCTTGCCATGAAGCACCACCCGGACCGCAACAAGGACAACGGCGAGGCGGCCGAGAAGAAATTCAAGGAAGCCAAGGAAGCCTACGAGGTCCTCAAGGACGACGAGAAGCGTGCCACTTACGACCGCTTTGGCCATGACGGGCTGAAGATGGGCGGCGGTGCCGGCGGCGCGGGTGGTTTCAGCGCCGAGGGCTTCGGCGACATTTTCGGCGACGTGTTCGGCGACATCTTCGGCGGCGGCCGCCGCGGCGGCGGCCCGCAGGTGTTTCGCGGTGCCGACCTCGGCTACGAGCTCAAGCTCGATCTCGAAACCGCGGTTGCGGGCGACAGCGTCACGATCGACGTGCCCACCCAGGTGTCCTGCGACACCTGCGGCGGCAGCGGCGCCCGCAAGGGCAGCGAGCCGGTCAAGTGCTCGACCTGCGGCGGTGTCGGCCAGGTGCGCATGCAACAGGGGTTCTTCTCGATCCAGCAGACATGTCCGGCTTGCAAGGGTGTCGGTACGACGATTGCCGATCCATGCAACGATTGTCACGGCCGCGGCCGCGTGCGCAAGACGCGGACGCTGTCGGTCAAGGTGCCGGCCGGGGTCGACGACGGCGACCGTATTCGTCTCTCGGGCGAGGGCGAAGTGGGGCGCAATGGCGGACCGCCCGGCGACCTTTACGTCGAGATTCGCGTCAAGCCGCACAAGATTTTCGAGCGCGAGGGCGCCAACCTGTCCTGCGAAGTCCCGGTCAGTTTCGCGACCGCGACGCTGGGCGGGGAAGTCGAGTTGCCGACGCTCGATGGCCATGTGTCGCTCAAGGTTCCTGCGGGCACGCAGTCCGGCAAGGTTTTCCGACTCCGGGGCAAGGGCGTGACGACCGTGCGCGATCCGCGCCAGGGTGACCTGTTCGCCCAGGTTGCCGTCGAGACGCCCGTCAACCTGACGGCGGAACAAAAGGCAATGCTCGAGAAATTCGACGAAGCGGTGCGCGAGGGCGGTGAGAAGCACAGCCCGCGGGCGGGCGGTTGGCTCGATACCGTGAAGCGCTTCTTCGAGCGCATCAGTTCATGACGAAGATTGCGATTGCCGGTGCCGGACGCATGGGGAAGGCCATCGCAGACGGCATCGCGTCCATGGATGATCTGCAACTCGCCGGTACGTGGGGCCGTGGCGACGACCTGGACGCATTGATCGCAGAGGCCGACGTCGTGATCGACTTCAGCCTGCCGGAGGGCACGATGGCGGTGCTCGAAGCCGTCAAACGGCATGGCACGCCCCTCGTGTGCGGCGTCAGCGGCCTGAACGACGAGCAAATGGCGCGGGTCGATGAAACGGCCGCCGTCGTTCCCATCGTCTACGACCGCAACATGAGCCTCGGTATTGCGGTGCTGGCCCGCGCGGTGCGAGACGCGGCGGCGTCGCTCGGCACGGACTTCGAGGTCGAGATCTCCGAGGTCCACCACGTCCACAAGAAGGATGCCCCATCCGGCACCGCGCTGAAGCTCGGTGAGGCCGTGGCGGGCGCCCGGGGCGAGCCGGGCACGGGCTCCGTGCGCTTCCACAGCGAGCGCCGCGGCGAGGTGCCGGGCGATCACGAGGTCAGCCTGAAGTCGCCGACCGAGCGGCTGACGTTCGCCCACAGCGTCACGACGCGCCAGGTGTTCGCGGACGGCGCAATCCGGGCCGCGCGCTGGGTCGTCGGCGTGGCGCCAGGCCGCTACGGGATGAGCGATGTCCTGTTCGGCGGCTGACTGCCCGCCGGAAAAGGGTCAAAAAGTCGGCGCGGAGTCTGGCGCGAACACGGCGCCTTCAGTAAACTACGCCGGATCGCTGGGCGGTCAGTGAAAATAGCGAGCGGGAGGCCACGTCCTTCCGCTTTGTTGCATCTAAAAGCGACGTTTTCGCGACCTGGGCCTCGAGTGATCGCTACACGCATCAGTTTTGAGGGTCGCGCTTGAGCACTCCTGCGATACTTGCACTACAGGACGGTACCGTCTTCCACGGGACCTCGATCGGCGCCGATGGGCGGACGATCGGCGAAGTCGTTTTCAACACCGCGATGACCGGCTACCAGGAGATCCTCACGGATCCGTCCTATTGCCGCCAGATCGTCACGCTGACCTATCCCCACATCGGTAATACCGGCACCAACAGCGACGACATGGAGTCGTCACGGATCCATGCCTCCGGGCTGATCATCCGCGACAGTTCGATGCTGACGAGCAGCTGGCGGTCCGAGCGGTCGTTCGTCGATTTTCTGAAGCAGGGCGACACGGTGGCCATCGCCGACATCGACACGCGCAAGCTGACCCGCATCATCCGCGAGAAGGGCGCACAGTCCGGTTGCATCATGACGGGCGACCAGCCCGCCGAGAAAGCCGTCGAGCATGCGCGCAAATTCCCGGGAATCGCCGGGATGGATCTCGCCAAGTTCGTGAGCACGAAGGAGTCGTACCAGTGGTGCCACGGCACGACCTTCGGCAAGCCGCAGCGCATCCTCAGCCGTCGCATCGCGCCTTACCATGTCGTCGCCTACGACTTCGGCGTCAAGCGCAACATCCTGCGCCTGCTCTCGGATCTCGACTGCAGGCTGACGGTCGTGCCGGCCACGACGAGTGCGGAGGAGGCTTTCTCATATTCGCCCGACGGTATCTTCCTGTCCAACGGGCCCGGCGACCCCGAGCCCTGCGAGTACGCGATCGAGGCAATCCGCGAGTTTCTCGCCAAAGGCCTTCCCGTATTCGGCATCTGTCTCGGCCACCAGCTGCTGGCGCTGGCCGGCGGTGCGAAAACCGTCAAAATGAAGTTCGGGCACCACGGCGCGAATCACCCGGTTCAGGACCTGTCCACGGGCCAGGTCATGATCACGAGCCAGAATCACGGTTTCGCGGTCGACGAGGACTCGTTGCCTGATAATGTCGAGACGACCCACCGCTCCCTGTTCGACGCTACCTTGCAGGGCATCTCGTTCACGGACCGCCCCGCGTTCAGTTTCCAGGGGCATCCCGAGGCCAGCCCCGGGCCCCACGACCTGGTGCCGCTGTTCGAGCGCTTCATCGGACACATGGACGCGCAGAAAAAAACGGGCCTCAAAACGATGATATCGACATGATAAATCTCTATAAAACAATAATTAATATTGTTTTATTAAACTTAATTCTCGATTAATATCGATGCCAAAACGCACCGACATTGAAAGCATCCTGATTATCGGCGCCGGCCCGATCGTGATCGGCCAGGCCTGCGAATTCGATTACTCCGGCGCGCAGGCCTGCAAGGCACTGCGCGAGGAGGGCTATCGCGTCATCCTCGTCAATTCGAATCCGGCGACGATCATGACGGATCCCGAGATGGCGGACGCGATTTACATCGAGCCGATCCACTGGACCGCGATCGAGAGCGTCATCGAGAAGGAGCGGCCCGATGCGTTGCTGCCGACGATGGGCGGGCAGACGGGGTTGAACTGCGCCCTCGACCTTGCTCGTGAAGGCGTTCTCGAGAAATTCAACGTCGAGATGATTGCGGCGTCGCGCCAGGCGATCGACATGGCCGAGGACCGCGACCTGTTTCGCAAGGCGATGTCGGAGATCGGCCTCGAGAGTCCGCGGGCCGACATCGCGCACACGCTCGACGAAGCGCTCGAAAAACAGGCCGCCGTCGGCTTCCCGACCATCATCCGGCCGTCGTTCACGCTCGGTGGCACGGGCGGCGGCATCGCCTACAACCGCGAGGAATTCGAGCGCATCGTTTCGCACGGCCTCGAAATGTCCCCGACGACCGAGGTGCTGCTCGAGGAGTCGGTGATCGGCTGGAAAGAATTCGAGATGGAGGTCGTTCGTGACAGGAACGATAACTGCATCATCGTCTGCGCGATCGAGAACTTCGACCCGATGGGCGTGCACACGGGCGACTCGATCACGGTCGCGCCGTCGCAGACGCTGACGGACAAGGAGTACCAGCGCCTGCGGAACGCGTCGATCGACGTGCTGCGCAAGATCGGCGTCGAAACCGGCGGCTCGAACGTGCAGTTCGCGATCTGCCCGGACACCGGGCGCGTCCTGATCATCGAGATGAACCCGCGCGTGTCGCGCTCCTCTGCGCTCGCGTCCAAGGCGACGGGTTTCCCGATCGCCAAGGTCGCGGCCAAGCTGGCGGTCGGCTACACGCTCGACGAACTCAAGAACGACATCACGGGCGGCCTGACGCCGGCCTCGTTCGAGCCGTCGATCGACTACGTCGTGACGAAGATCCCGCGATTCACGTTCGAAAAATTCCCGGGCGCGAACGACCGCCTCACGACGCAGATGAAATCCGTGGGCGAGGTCATGGCCATCGGCCGCAACTTCCAGGAGTCGCTCCAAAAGGCGCTGCGCGGCCTCGAGACCGGTATCACGGGCCTCGACGAGATCTGCGGGCCTATCGCGACCGATCTCGATCGTGACAAGCTGCGCCAGGAATTGCGTATTCCGGGCGCCAATCGCATCCTGTATATCGCGGACGCGCTGCGCCACGGCTATTCCTATGAAGACGTGTCCCAGGTGACCGGCATCGATCCGTGGTTCATCGTCCAGATCGCCGACCTGGTCAATATCGAGAACGAGATTCGCGAGCACGGGCTGCCGGGGCTCAATGCCGACATCATGCGTGCGATCAAGCGCAAGGGCTTTTCGGACATGCGCATTGCCGCGCTCACGGGTGTCAAGGAGCAGGCGGTGCGCCGGCGGCGCCTCGAGATGGGTGTGCGCCCCGTTTACAAACGGGTCGATACCTGCGCGGCCGAATTCGCGACGACCACGGCCTACATGTACTCGACTTATGACGAGGAATGCGAGGCCGAGCCGACGGACAGGCCGAAAATCATGATTCTCGGCGGCGGACCCAACCGCATCGGGCAGGGCATCGAATTCGACTACTGCTGCGTGCATGCCGCGCTGGCGCTCAAGACGACGGGCTACGAGACCATTATGGTCAACTGCAACCCGGAGACCGTGTCGACGGACTACGACACGTCCGACCGGCTGTACTTCGAATCCCTGACGTTCGAGGACGTCATGGAGATCATCGACAAGGAGCAACCGAAAGGGGTCATCGTGCAGTACGGCGGCCAGACGCCGCTCAAGCTGGCGCGGGCGCTGGAGGCGGCCGGCGCGCCGATCATCGGCACGTCGCCCGACTCGATCGATCTTGCCGAAGATCGCGAGCGCTTCCAGCAGCTCGTCGAGAAACTCGGTCTGAAGCAACCGCCGAACCGCACGGCGAGCAGCAAGAAAGAAGCACTGAGTCTCGGTTCTGAAGTCGGCTATCCGCTCGTCGTCCGTCCGTCGTACGTGCTCGGCGGGCGCGCGATGGAGATCGTGCACAATGACGAAGACCTCGGCGCCTACATGGATGCTGCGATTCACGTGTCGAATGACAGCCCGGTGCTATTGGACCGGTTCCTCGATCTCG
This sequence comes from Woeseiaceae bacterium, assembly GCA_041616535.1. Taxonomy (GTDB): domain Bacteria; phylum Pseudomonadota; class Gammaproteobacteria; order Steroidobacterales; family Woeseiaceae; genus UBA1847. Next base: position 6,265 of record JBFJQO010000017.1, read on the forward strand.
CCACCGAAGTCGATGTGGACTGCATCTGCGACGGAGAGCGGGTCCTGATCGGCGGCGTCATGGAACATATCGAACAGGCCGGCGTGCACTCGGGTGACTCGGGATGCTCGCTGCCACCTTTCAGCCTGACGCCGGAGATCCAGACGGTGCTCGAGGAGCAGGTCGTGAAGCTGGCGAAGGGCCTGCACGTCGTCGGGCTCATGAACACCCAGTTCGCGATCCAGGGCGACGTCGTGTACTTGCTCGAGGTCAACCCGCGCGCATCGCGTACGGCACCGTTCGTCTCCAAGGCGATCGGTATCCCGCTCGCCAAGATCGCGGCCAAGGTCATGGTCGGTGAATCGCTCGCAGACCAGGGTTTCGTCGACCAGCGCGTGCCGAAGTATTACTCCGTCAAGGAAGCCGTGTTCCCGTTCATCAAGTTCCCCGGGTCCGATCCCATCCTCGGTCCCGAAATGAAGTCGACGGGCGAGGTCATGGGCGTCGGGCGAACCTTCGGCGAAGCCTATGCCAAGGCGCAACTGGCTTCGGGCGTGCACCTGCCACGCCAGGGCGCGGCCCTGCTCAGCGTCCGCGAGCGCGACAAAGAGGGGGCGATCGAACTCGGCAAGCTGCTGCAGGCGATGGGGTTCGATCTCGTCGCCACGCACGGCACGGCCCAGGCGCTGGCCAGGGCTGGTGTATCCTGTAGGCGAGCGAACAAGGTGCGCGAGGGCCGTCCGCACATCGTGGATATGATCAAGAACGGCGAGATCGACTTCATCGTCAACACCACCGAGGGTAAGCAGGCGATTATCGAGTCGGAGTCGATTCGCGCCGAAGCCGTTCGCAACGGCGTCACGTATTACACGACGCTGGGCGCCGCAATCGCGACGTGCCACGCGATCGAGAACATGGACAACCATGACGTGAACAGGCTGCAGGATTTGCACAGTGAGGTAGTGGCATGAGCAAGGTACCGATGACCGTGCGCGGCCACGAGCTGTTGCAGGAGGAACTCAAGAAGCTCAAGTACGAGGACCGTCCGAACGTCATCAAGGCGATCGCGGAGGCGAGGGCGCATGGCGACCTGCGCGAGAATGCCGAGTATCACGCGGCTAAGGATCAACAGGGCTTCATCGAGGCGCGCATCAAGGACATCGAGGGCAAGCTGTCCCACAAACAGGTCATCGATGTGGGGACCGTGGACGCGCGCGGCAAAGTGATATTCGGCTCGACGGTCGTCATCCTGGACGAGAGCAGCGACGAGGAGACGGCCTACACGATCGTCGGTGAGGACGAGGCCGACATCAAGGCCGGGATGATTTCGTATACCTCGCCCATTGCGCGCGCCTTGATCGGCAAGGACGAGGGCGATGCCATCGAATTCCAGGCGCCGGACGGGGTGAAGACCTTCGATATCCTCGAGGTCCGCTACGAGTAGGCGTCAGCTGCCGGGGAGGCGGATTCGTTTTTCGGGTTTCTTTTTCAGGTTGGGACGATAGAGCAGCGCAACATTGCCGATGCGTTGCACGAGTTGCGCCGATGCGTCATCGCAGAGCTTGCGGATGATCGCGTCGCGGGCCTCGCGGTCGCCGACGCGAATGCGAACCTTGATCAGTTCATGATGGGCGAGCGTGGTCTCGAGCTCGGCGAGCAGCGACTCGCTCAGGCCGGCATTGCCGACCATGATCAGCGGTTTGCGCTGATGGCCGAGACCACGCAGGAATTTTTTCTGCCGCTCACTGAGATTCATGGGCGCGAAGTGTAACAGGACCGGGGCACCCCGATGAGCAAACCTCGACGCAGCAGCGGCAGCTGGCGCGATCGCCAGGAGAAAGACCCTTTCGTGCAGCGGGCGCGCAAGGAAGGCTGGCGCTCGCGTGCCGTCTTCAAGCTCGAGGAGATCGTCCGCAAGGAGAAGCTCCTGAAGCCCGGCATGGTTTGCGTCGACCTTGGCGCCGCGCCCGGCGGCTGGAGCCAGTACGTCACCGAGACGCTCAGTGGGCGGGCCCGCATCATCGCCGTCGACTTGCTCGCGATGGACGCGCTGCCCGAGGTCGAGTTCGTGCGGGGCGATTTCCGCGACGACGACGTTTTTGAGCAACTGCTCGAGCTTGTCGGTGATGACGGGGCAGACCTTGTAATGAGCGACATGGCGCCCAATATCAGCGGGAACAAGGCCGTGGACCAGCCCCGCTCGATGTATCTCGCCGAGCTGGCACTGGATCTCGCGCGGCGGGTGCTGCGCAAGGGCGGCAGCTTCGTCTGCAAGGTCTTTCAGGGCGAGGGATTTGACGACTTCGTGCGCGATGCGAGGAACTCTTTCGGGCGCGTCAGGGTCATCAAACCCGGGGCCTCCCGCGCGGGCAGCCGCGAGGTCTATTTGGTAGCGAGAAATTTCTCTTTGTAGTAGCGTCTCTCAAGTGAATGATCTAACGAAAAACGTACTGGTCTTTATCGTCATCATCGTCGTCCTGCTGTCGGTGGTGCAGGGCCTGTCGGGCGTCAGCGGTACCAATCCCGCCGAGCAGAGTTACGCCGAGTTTTACGGCGCGCTCGAGACGGGCAAGGTCCGGGTCGCGGAAATCGACAAGCAGAAGGACATCGTGCGGTACGGCTCGACCGAAAAGCCGCAGTACTTCGCGCGCATCGCGGACAACGACTACACGGCGCTGGTCGGCGACCTGAAGAAACACAATGTCGATTTCTCGGCCGCTGAACAGCAGTCTCAGAGCCTGATAGGGCAGCTGTTGATCAGCTCGTTTCCGATCCTGTTGCTGATCGGTGTATGGATCTACTTCATGCGCCAGATGCAGGGTGGCGGTGGCGGCCGCGGCGCGATGTCGTTCGGCAAGAGCAAGGCGCGACTGCTGGGCGAAGACCAGGTCGGCGTGACGTTCGCAGACGTTGCCGGCGTCGACGAAGCCAAGGCCGAGGTCGCCGAGATCGTCGAATTCCTCAAGGATCCGAGCAAGTTCCAGCGCCTCGGCGGCAAGATCCCGAAAGGCGTGCTCATGGTGGGGCCGCCGGGTACGGGTAAGACGCTGCTCGCCAGGGCCATCGCGGGCGAAGCCAAGGTGCCGTTCTTCACGATCTCCGGTTCGGACTTCGTCGAGATGTTTGTCGGCGTCGGTGCCTCGCGCGTACGCGACATGTTCGACCAGGCCAAGAAACAGGCGCCCTGCATTATCTTCATCGATGAGCTCGATGCCGTCGGGCGCCATCGCGGCGCCGGCCTCGGCGGCGGTCACGACGAGCGCGAGCAGACGCTCAACCAGATGCTCGTCGAGATGGATGGCTTCGAGGGTTCGGAAGGCATCATCGTGATCGCCGCGACCAACCGTCCCGACGTTCTCGACCCCGCGTTGTTGCGCCCGGGCCGCTTCGACCGCCAGGTCGTCGTGCCGCTACCCGATGTTCGCGGCCGCGAGCTGATCCTCAAAGTGCACATGCGCAAGGTACCGCTCGGCGACGACGTCAATCCGTCGGTCATTGCGCGCGGTACGCCCGGTTTCTCGGGCGCCGATCTCGCGAACCTCGTCAACGAGGCCGCCCTGTTTGCGGCGCGGGCGAATAAACGCGTCGTCAACATGGACGAGTTCGAGAAAGCCAAGGACAAGATCATGATGGGCGCCGAGCGGCGCTCGATGGTCATGAGCGAGGAAGAAAAGCTCAACACGGCCTATCACGAGGCCGGCCACGCGATCGTCGGCTTCCTCGTGCCCGAGCACGATCCCGTTTACAAGGTCACTATCATTCCGCGCGGTCGGGCACTGGGCGTCACGATGTATCTGCCCGAAGAAGACCGCTACAGCATGTCGCGGCAGCGTCTCGAAAGCAGCATCTCGAGCCTGTTCGGCGGTCGCATCGCCGAGGAGATGATCAATGGCACCGGTGGCGTCACGACCGGGGCGTCGAACGACATCGAGCGCGCTACCGAGATCGCCCGCAACATGGTCACGAAGTGGGGGCTGTCCGATCGACTCGGACCGCTGACCTATAGCGAGGACGACGGCGAAGTCTTCCTCGGTCGCAGCGTGACCCAGCACAAGATGGTCTCCGACGACACCGCGCACGCGATCGATGAGGAGGTCCGGCGCATCATCGACTCCAATTACGAGCGCGCACGCAAGCTGCTCGAGAAAAACGTCGACAAGCTCCATGAGATGGCCAAGGCACTCATCAAGTACGAGACCATCGGCGAGGCGCAGATCCGGGACATCATGGAAGGCCGCGAGTGTCGTCCGCCCGAGGACTGGGACGACACAATCGATCCGGAGAAGCCCGACGACGGTTCGGCCGCGGCCGAGTCGGATGCGACCGGCACGATCGGCGGACCGGCGCCCGAGCACTAGCCAAGACCCGACCCCATGCTGAACCTGGGTTCCCTGCGATTCCCGGCGCCTGCCGTCATGGGGATTCTCAACGTCACGCCCGATTCGTTTTCCGACGGCGGCCGCTTCGACAAGCGTGACGCGGCGCTTCGACAGGCGGCGGCGATGGCCGAGGAAGGCGCCGCGATCATCGATATCGGCGGCGAGTCGACCCGGCCGGGTTCCGGCGCAGTCGGCGCGCAGGAGGAGCTGGACCGTGTCATTCCGGTGATCGAGGCCGTTCGTGCGGTGAGCGATGTACCGGTCTCGATCGATACGAGCAAGGCGCTCGTCATGCGCGAGGCGATAGCGGCAGGCGCCGCCATGATCAATGACGTCTTTGCGCTGCAGGGTGACGGCGCGCTGGAGGCGGCTGCCGAGCTGCAGGTGCCGGTCTGCCTCATGCACATGCAGGGCGAGCCGCGCACGATGCAGGCAAATCCGGCTTATGGCGATGTCGTGGCCGACGTCGCGGCATTCCTCGAGGCGCGGGTCGCGGACTGTGTCGCAGCAGGTCTCGGCGAAGAACTGCTGGTCGTGGACCCGGGCTTTGGTTTTGGCAAGACACCGCGGCACAATGTCGAGTTGCTCGCAAATCTGCGACAATTGCGCGTGCGCGGGCGCCCGATCTTGTTCGGCGCGTCGCGCAAATCGACGCTGGGCGAGTTGACGGGCAGGGACGTGGACGATCGTCTTTCGGCCAGTGTCGCGGCGGCCGTGATCGCGGTCATGAACGGCGCGGACATCGTTCGCGTGCACGATGTGGGAGCAACGGTCGACGCACTCCGGGTCGCTGAGGCGGTTATCGAAGCAGGCAGGGAATATGAGTAAGCACTTTTTCGGGACAGACGGCGTACGCGGCACGGTCGGTTCGGATCCGATGACCGCGGACTTCGCGATGCGCCTCGCCAGCGCCGCAGCGCAGGTCCTGGTGCCGCGGGGTGGCACGGTCGTCATCGGCAAGGACACGCGGCTGTCCGGCTACATGTTCGAGTCCGCCCTGGAGGCCGGCTTCGTCGCCGGCGGCGCGGACGTGTTACTTCTGGGTCCGTTGCCGACGCCTGCCATCGCGCGGCTGACGCAGGAATTCGATGCTGACCTCGGTGTCGTGATCAGTGCGTCGCACAACAAGTTTTTCGACAACGGCATCAAGTTTTTCGATCGCAAGGGTTCGAAACTCTCGGATGAGGTCGAGCAGGAGATCGAGGAGAAACTCAGGCATCCGGCGATCACGCTGGAGTCCCAGGCGCTCGGCAAGGCAAAGCGAATCGATACAGCCCGGATTCGTTACCAGGAATTCTGCGCGGCCAGCATGCCGGACGGGCTCGGCCTCGACGGTCTCAAGATCGTGTTCGACGGCGCGAACGGGGCCGGCTACAAGGTCGGGCCGCGCACGCTGGGCAATCTCGGCGCCGATGTGATCCCGATCGGTTGCTCCCCCAACGGCAAGAACATCAACGAGGGTTGCGGCTCGACACACCCGGAACTGCTCCAGCTCACTGTTCCGGCCGTCAAGGCCGACGTCGGCGTTGCACTCGACGGAGACGGCGACCGCGTCGTCATGGTGGACGAGAAGGGCAGGCTCGTCGATGGTGACCAGCTACTGTATGTGCTGGCCACGGCGCGCAAGGAGAAGGGCGGTCTGCGCGGGCCGGTCGTCGGCACGGTCATGAGTAATCTGGGCCTCGAGCACGCGCTCAAGGCGCGGGATATCGAGTTTCAGCGGGCGGCCGTCGGCGATCGCTATGTGCTCGAGGCGCTCAGGGACAGCGGCGGCATCCTCGGTGGCGAGACCTCCGGGCACATGCTGGTTCTCGACAAGACGACGACCGGCGATGGGCTAATCAGCGCGCTGCAGATACTCGCGGTCATGAAGGAGACCGGCAAGGCCCTGTCCGAACTCGTCGCGGGTATGCCGAAGTATCCCCAGACCATGGTTAACGTGCGTACCGAGCGCCGCATGGACCCTGGCCAGAGCCCGAAGATCCGCGAGGCAGTGGCCGTAGCGGAGGGCGAACTGGCGGACAGGGGGCGCGTTGTTCTGCGGGCCTCCGGCACCGAACCGGTCATTCGTGTCATGGTTGAGGGCGAAGACGAGGCACAGGTCGATTCGCTGGCCGAGCGGCTGGCCGCGGTGGTCGCCGACGCGGCCACCTGAGCCGCCGATTCATGCGTTGATTTGAGGGGCCTGCCCCGGTATCCTTGCGCGCCTTTTAAGCCTGCGGAAACACTGATATGCGTGACTACCTTGTCGCCGGTAACTGGAAGATGAACGGCAGCAGCGCCGCGAATGCGGGGCTGGTTGCGGGCATCGTCGCCGGTGTACCGCAAGGCGGCGGCTTCAGCTTGCTGGTTTGCCCGCCGTTTCCATACCTGGCCGCGGTAGCGGCATTGGCCGAGGGCTCGTCCGTCAAGGTCGGCGCGCAAAATGTCTCGGAGCACGAAAAGGGGGCCTATACGGGCGAGGTGGCGCCTTCGATGCTGATCGACGCCGGCTGCGAATACGTTATCGTCGGTCATTCCGAGCGTCGCTCACTTTATGGCGAGACGAGTGCCCAGGTCGCGGCCAAGTTTGTCGCGGCGCAGGCGGCCGGCCTGACGCCGATCCTGTGCGTCGGAGAAACGCTCGAGGAACGGGAAGCCGGAACGACGCAGACCGTGGTCGACGAGCAACTCGACGCCGCGATCGACGCGGCCGGGATCGAGGCGTTCGCCAAAGCCGTCATTGCCTACGAGCCCGTCTGGGCGATCGGCACCGGCATGACGGCGACACCGGAGCAGGCGCAGGACGTGCATCGGCACATCCGGTCGCGGCTCGCGGCACTGGACGAGAACATTGCGGCCCGCGTGCAGATTCTGTACGGAGGCAGCATGAAAGGCGAAAATGCGCCCGGTCTGCTGGCCCAGCCTGACATCGACGGCGGCCTGATCGGCGGTGCGTCGCTGAAGGCGGCCGATTTCCTCGCGATCGCCGCGGCGGCCGCGCAGGCTTAAATGACGAGTTGAAATAGAGATGGATACGATACAAAAAGCGGTACTGATCGCACACACGCTGATCGCCTTGCTGATCATCGTCCTCGTATTATTGCAGCGCGGCAAGGGCGCGGACGCGGGCGCCGCCTTCGGCGCGGGCGCATCGGGCACGGTCTTCGGTGCACGCGGTTCAGCGAGCTTCTTCTCGCGGGCAACGGCAGTCTGCGCGACGCTGTTCTTCGTCAGCAGCCTCGCGCTGGCGTACCTCAGCAGCCAGTCCAGTTCCGCGCCGTCGAGCCTGCTCGACGATGCGCCCGTGGCGGAAGCGCCGCCGAGCGCGGAAATTCCTGCGATCAGCGACGAGACCCCGGTCTCGGACCTGCCGGAACTCGAGGCGATCGACGAACCCGTCGATCTGCCGGAGCTGGAGGAAGAACCGCCCGCGGATCAGGAGTAAAATAGACGCTCACCGCTCTGGTGGTGGAATTGGTAGACACGCTGTCTTGAGGGGGCAGTGGCGCGAGCCGTGCGAGTTCGAGTCTCGCCCAGAGCACCAAATCGGAACCGGCCTGTCCAGCGCTGTCGCTACAGGCCGGTTTTCATATACAATCGCGCGCTAATCCGCGTGCGTTGATTGGCGCCGGGCGAACAGGCAAAAATGCTACAAGAATATTTTCCTATTCTGGTATTCCTCGGCGTTGCGGCAGGCATCGGCATCCTCCTGCTGGTCCTCGGTTTCCTGATCGGCCAGGGGCGCAAAGACGAAGAGAAGCTGTCGCCTTACGAGTGCGGATTCGAGGCGTTCGACGACTCGCGCATGAAATTCGACGTCCGCTACTACCTGGTTGCCATCCTGTTCATCATATTCGATCTCGAAATTGCCTTCCTGTTTCCCTGGGCTGTGTCGCTCGATGCGGTCGGCAAATTCGGCCTGGTCTCGATGGCTCTGTTCCTCGCGCTCCTCGTAGTCGGGTTCATCTATGAGTGGAAGAAAGGGGCGCTCGAGTGGGATTAGTCGAACCTCAGGTCGCTGACGGCACGGGCGCCGCAAAGGACGCAGGCGACAGCCTGCAGAAGAAAGGCTTCGTCGTTACGAGCGTCGACGCGGTGATGAACTGGGCGCGCACGGGCTCATTGTGGCCGATGACCTTCGGCCTGGCTTGTTGCGCGGTCGAGATGATGCAGGCCGGCGCGGCCCGTTACGATCTCGACCGGTTCGGCATCATCTTCCGCCCGAGCCCGCGCCAGTCCGACTGCATGATCGTCGCCGGCACGCTGACGAACAAGATGGCGGCACCGCTGCGCAAGGTTTACGACCAGATGCCGGAACCGCGCTGGGTCGTGTCGATGGGATCGTGCGCGAACGGCGGCGGCTACTATCACTATTCCTATTCGGTTGTCCGGGGCTGTGACCGCATCGTCCCGGTAGATGTTTACGTTCCCGGCTGCCCGCCGACAGCAGAGGCCCTGATATACGGGCTTATCCAGCTGCAAAACAAGATTCGACGTACGAGCACGATAGCCAGATAAGAACCTGATCGATGAGCGAACGCAACGAGACATTGGCGGCTCGGATACATGAGCGCTTCGGCGAGGAGATGAGCCGCGTCCCGTCGATCTGTGGTGAACTGACCTACGAGGTCGACAAGGACGATCTCATCGACGTCGCGACGGCACTGCGCAATGAAGGCGACTTCGGGTTCGAGATGCTCATGGACGTTTGCGGCGTGGACTACCTGTCCTACGGCAGCGACGAATGGATCACCAACGAAGCGACGGACTCGGGTTTCAGTCGGGGTGTGGAGCGCAATCCGGTCATTCTCGACGAGGCCGACGAGTTCGAACCACGGCGCTTCGCGGTCGTCTACCATCTGCTGTCTCTGCAGCACAACGTGCGGCTGCGGCTGCGCGTCTTCACGGGCGCGAGTAATCCGCCGATCGTGAAATCCGTCGTCGATATCTGGAACGGTGCCAACTGGTTCGAGCGCGAGGCTTTCGACCTTTACGGCATCCTGTTTGACGGCCATCCGGACCTGCGTCGCATCCTGACCGACTACGGCTTCATTGGCCACCCGTTCCGCAAGGATTTCCCGCTGTCGGGTAATGTCGAAGTGCATTACGACGAGAGCGAAGGGCGTGTCGTCTACCGGCCGGTCAGCATCGAGCCGCGTACGCTCGTGCCGCGCGTGATCCGCGACGACAACCGCTATGCGGCGGACCTGAAGGAAACCGGCGATGGCTGAGATCCAGAGCTACACGATGAACTTTGGGCCGCAGCATCCTGCGGCGCACGGGGTATTGCGGCTCGTCCTCGAGATCGAGGGCGAGGTCATCCAGAAAGCCGATCCGCATGTCGGCCTGCTGCACCGCGCGACCGAGAAGCTCGCGGAGACGAAGCCGTTCAACCAGAGTATCGGCTACATGGACCGTCTCGACTACGTCTCGATGATGTGCAACGAGCACGCTTACGTGATGGCCATCGAGAAGCTGCTCGGGATCGACGTGCCGGAGCGCGCGCAGTATATCCGCGTCATGTTCGACGAGATAACGCGTATCCTGAATCACCTGATGTGGCTCGGCGCGCACGGTCTCGACATCGGCGCAATGACCATGTTCCTGTATTGCTTCCGCGAGCGTGAAGACCTCATGGACTGCTACGAGGCGGTTTCGGGAACGCGCATGCACGCCACGTATTACCGGCCCGGCGGCGTGTATCGCGACATCCCCGAGACGATGCCGAAGTACCAGGAGTCGCGGTTCCGCAGCGAGAAGGATCTCGAGCGCATGAATGCAAATCGCGAAGGCTCGCTCCTCGATTTCATCGAGTCGTTTACCGATCGCTTCCCGGGTTGCGTCGACGAGTACGAGACGCTGCTGACGGACAATCGCATCTGGAAGCAGCGCACGGTCAACATCGGCGTCGTCACGCCGGAACGGGCGATGAACCTCGGCTTCTCGGGCCCGATGCTGCGCGGCTCCGGCGTCGAGTGGGATCTTCGCAAGAAGCAGCCCTATGAGGTTTACGATCGCCTCGACTTCGACATCCCGGTCGGGGTCAACGGCGATTGCTACGACCGCTATCTCGTGCGCGTCGAGGAATTGCGCCAGTCGAACCGGATCATCAAGCAATGCATCGACTGGCTGCGCGAGCATCCCGGCCCCGTGATTGCCGACGACCACAAGATCGCGCCGCCGACGCGGGTCGAGATGAAGGACGACATGGAGTCACTGATTCATCATTTCAAGCTGTTCACCGAGGGCTATTGCGTGCCCGAGGGCGAGGCTTACAGTGCCGTTGAACACCCGAAAGGCGAGTTCGGCATCTATCTACTGTCCGACGGCGCCAACAAGCCTTACCGCGTGAAGATCCGTGCGCCCGGGTTTGCGCATCTCTCGGCAATGTCGGAGATGGTGGAGGGCCACATGCTCGCGGACGTCGTCGCCGTGATCGGCACACAGGACATCGTGTTCGGCGAGGTGGACCGGTGAGTTACGAGCTGTCGCATCACGTACGAGAGGA
>JBFJQO010000018.1:0-16215 GCA_041616535.1 Woeseiaceae bacterium
GAGTACCACGAAATCGGCTTCCTTGCCCGCCTCGAAATTGCCGATGCGGTCCTCGAGATAGAGCGCTTCCGCCGCACCCAGCGTCGCGAGGTAGAGCGCGCGCGTCGCGGGCAGCGCTTGTTCCTGCAGGTGCAGCACCTTGTACGCCTCGCTGGCCGTCCGCAGCAGTGAGAGGCTCGTCCCGCCGCCGACGTCCGTGCCGAGGCCGCAGCTCACGCCCGCCTCGCGCATGGCCGCGAGGTCGAACAGGCCGCTGCCGAGGAACAGGTTCGAGGTCGGGCAGAATGCGGCCGAACCGCCGAGCGTCGCCATGCTCGCACGGTCGCGGTCGTCCATGTGCAGGCAGTGTGCGAACACGGCGCGTTCCCGCAGCAGGCCGAAACGATCGTAGACGTCGAGGTAGCTGCGGCTGTCGGGAAACTGCCGCGCGATTTCCTCGACCTCGTCCATGTTCTCTGCCAGGTGCGTGTGGATCCAGACGTCGGGATACTCGGCCGCGAGCCTGCCGGCTGCGGCGAGTTGCGCATCCGACGAGGTCAGCGCGAAGCGCGGCGTGATCGCGTAGCCGAGCCGGCCCCTGCCGTGCCAGCGCTCGATCAGCGCCTTGCTCTCGTCGTAGCCGGTCTCCGCGTCGTCACGCAGGGCCTCCGGGCAGTTCTTGTCCATGAGCACCTTGCCCGCGATCAGGCGCATGCCGCGCGCCTCGGCCGCCTCGAAAATCGCGTCGGCCGAATGCGCGTGCACGGTGCCGAATACGAGCGCTGTCGTCGTGCCGTTGCGCAGCAGCTCATCGACAAACGCAACGGCGACGTCGCGCGCATAATCGGGGTCGGCGAACTTCATCTCGGCCGGGTACGCATACTGGTTGAGCCAGTCGAGCAACTGCGCGCCGAACGAGCCGATGATTTCGAGTTGCGGGAAATGCACGTGGCAGTCGATAAAACCGGGCACGATCAGCTTGCCGCGATAGTCCGCGACCGGTATCTCGCCCGGCAGTGCCGCGAGCATCGCCTCCGCCTCGCCGACACCCTTCACGCGCCCGTCGCCCACCAGCAGCAGGCCGTCCTCGAAGTACTCCCAGGCCGCCGTATTCGATGTTTCCCCGGGATCGCCGAGGCAATGCAGCACCGAGGCGCGCAGCGCCTGCATCAGGTCGACTCCAGGATCACGACGTCGTCGAGCGTATGCTGTTCGCAGTTCGCTTCGCGCCCGCCGCGGTCGACGACGAGAAATTCCAGTCCGGCGTCGAACGCGATCAGCGGCATGTGCCAGGTACCGCGGTGGTAGTTGATGCCCTGCCTGCCATTGGTCACGAATGCGCGCAGGTCGGCGGCGGCGACAGCCTCGCCCGGTGGCGCGACCACGACGACCATGCGGCTTCGCTGCAACGGCACGAACGCCTGGCTGCCGCGCGGATGACGCTCCACCATGTCGACGCGCAGCGGCAGCAGCGTCGGCGTGCGGCAGCGCGCAATACTGATCGCAACCGGGCCGCCGTCGAGATCGACCTCGCAAAGACCGTCGAAGCGTTCGAAGCGCGCTTCGTTCATGGCGCTCGACCGCTCGGGCGAGGACTCGATCACGTCACCGTAGGGTGCGAAGCCCTCGCGCGACAGCGGTTCGGGGTGCAGCGTGATTGCCGCCGCGTCAGCCATGGACCTGGCCGAACAGGCGCACGCGGCTGATGCCGCCGTCCGGGTAGATGGACACGCGCACGTGGCTGACAGGGCCGATGTCCTGCAGCGCCTCGTCGAAGTAATGCTTCTGGTCCATCTTGAGATTCGTCTCGGGCAGCAGGGTCTGCCACTTCGGCGACTCGTTGACGGCATCGTCGTCGCCGTCGAACAGGGCCGCCTCGAGTGAGACGCGGTCGGGGTAGTTGCCCTTGAAGTGCGCCGTGTCGATCTCGGCGCGCTCGATGACGCCGGCGCGCCCCAGCGCGAGAATCACCCAGTCGTTGCCGGGTCCGCGCCGCCGCGCCGTCTCCCAGCCGTCGCCCATGTTGATCGCGTTACCCGGCGCCAGCAGGTTGTGGACGTTGCCGTAGTGCTGATCGCTGCAGGCGATCGGCCGCCCCCCGTGTTCGACCGCGACGAGGTCGACGTAGCCGTCCACGTCGGTGAAGTCGGCACGGATCTCGCCGAAGATGCGCAGGCGCGCGACGCCGCCGTCCGGGTAGATATGGAGCCGAACGTGAGTGAATACCGTGTCGTTGCGCACGTCGAGATAGTGATGCGTGTCGCCCCCGATATCGGTCTTCGGCACGAGTTCGACCCAGCCCTCGTCGGGCGCGTTGCCCTCGCCGACGCACGCCTCTATCGAGACCTGCGGCGGATAATTGCCCGTGAAGAAGCTCGTATCGACGTCGAAGCCGTGAATGATGCCCGGCACGCCCAGGCGGATCACGCACCAGTCGTGCCCGGGATCACGCTTGCGCCGGCTTTCCCAGCCGTCCATCCACTTGCCGTGATCGTCGTACGCGTCCTCGATGAAGACGGGATCGGCCGGATCGATGAGGCGGTCCTTCGCGCCGAAAAACTCGTCCGTCGCAAAGGTGACGCGCGTGCCGAGACGCGGCTGTTCGAGCTGCACCCAGCGGTTTACATCCGACGTCATCCGTCCGCCTCCATCGCGTCCAGCCGCAGCCGCGCAATCTTGTGAATCTCGGCGAGCGCTGTTTCGAACTCGACCTCGTAATCGTTCTTGAGGCGCGCGCTGAATGCGTCGAGGATTTGCCCCCGCGTGCTGCCGCGCACGGCCATGACGAACGGGAAGCCGAACTTGTCCTTGTACGCATCGTTGAGCGCCTGGAATTTCTCATATTCGACTCTAGAGCACTGGTCGAGTCCGGCGCTCGACTGCTCCGCCGTCGAATCGACCGTCAGCTCGCCCGCGATCTGCGCCTTGCCGGCGAGATCCGGATGCGCGCGGATCAACGCGAGCTGCGTGTCGATGTCGGCGTTATCGACACAGTCCGCCATCAGGTCCGCGATACGCTCGACGCTGCGCAGGTCGGAGGCGATGATCGCCACCTTCTCCGCGACCCACGGCGAATGCTCGTAGACCGCGCCGTAGCGCGCCATGAAATCGTGCGTGTCCATCACTCTCCTCCCGGGGCCGGATGCTCCCGCCGCCAATGCTTCGCGATATCGAGCCGCGTCGCAAGCCATACGCCGTCCTGTTTCTGCAAAAAGTCCAGGAAATCGGCGACAGCCGCCGTGCGCCCGGGACGGCCCGCGAGGCGGCAGTGCAGGCCCACGGACATCATGCGTCCCCCTTCGGCGTGCAGCGTGCGGAACGAGTCCTTTAGGTAGCGGTAGAACTGCTTGCCCGAGTTGAAGCCCTGTGCCGTTGCGAAGCGCATGTCGTTGGCATCGAGCGTATACGGGACCATGAGCTGGGGCTCGCCGTGCGCGTCGTCCCAGTACGGCAAGTCGTCGGCATAGGTGTCGGCGTTGTAGAGAAAGCCGCCATCATCGGCGACGAGCCGGTGCGTGTTCGGCGAGCAGCGGCCAAGGTACCAGCCGAGCGGCCGCTCGCCCGTGGCCCGCGTGTGAATCTCGATCGCCTTCGCGAGGTGTGCGCGTTCCGTGTGCTCGTCCACGTGCTGGTAATCGACCCAGCGGTAGCCGTGACTCGCGATTTCCCAGCCGGCGTTCCTCATGGCCGCAACCGCATCGGGATTGCGCTCGAGCGCCATCGCGACGCCGAATACGGTGACCGGTACCTTATTCTTCGTGAACAGGCGGTGGAGCCGCCAGAAGCCGGCGCGCGAGCCGTACTCGTACAGCGACTCCATGTTCATGTGGCGTTGCCCCTCGACCGGCAGGGCGCCGACGATCTCCGAGAGGAACGCCTCGGACGCCGCGTCGCCGTGCAGCACGCAGTTTTCGCCGCCTTCCTCGAAGTTGATGACGAACTGCACGGCCGTGCGGGCGCCGTCCGGCCAGTCGGCCGCGGGCGGGCGCGCCCCGTAACCGCGTAGGTCTCTCGGGTAGTCGGTCATCGTGTTGCCTTGAGCTGTTGATACCAGGCGTCCAGTATGCGCCGTTCCTCGTCCGTCATCGCCGTCAGGTTGCCGATCGGCATGACTCGCGTCACGACCGTCTGCTGGTGGATGCGATCCGCATCGGCGACGATCTGCGCGTCCGTGTCGAACCTGATCCCGAGCGGCGCCACCGGGAACGCCGGGTGCACGGGGGCAGCCGAATGGCAGCTCGTGCAGCGCGCGTTGATGACGTTACGGACCTGGTCGAAACTGACCCCATTCGCAGCGGTGCCGGCACTGCGCGGCGCGATCGCGATTGCGACCGCCGCCAGGATGACGACGGCGATGAGCAGCGGCGCGGGCGATGCCCTGCCCTTGTGTCGCGCGACGAACCAGACTCGGATCAGCGCACCCGCGAGCGCGATGCCGACCAGGATCAGCCAGTTGTACTCGTGCCCGAACGCCATCGCGTAGTGATTGCTCGTCATGACGAACAGCACCGGCAGCGTGAAGTAGGTGTTGTGCACCGAGCGCTGCTTGGCGCGGATGCCCGGCGCCGGGTCCGGCGCTTCACCGCGTTCGGCCGCCCGGACCATTTGCTTCTGCCCCGGGATGATCACGAAAAACACGTTGGCGGCCATGATCGTGCCGAGCACGATCCCGAAGTGGATGTAGGCGCCGCGTCCGCCGAAGAGCTGGCACAGGCTCCAGGCCAGCACGGTACAGAGCAGCAGGAGCACGCCGGCGAAGACCCGCGCATCTTTGGCGAGCGGCGACTTGCACAAGACGTCGTAGACCATCCAGCCGCCGGCGATAAAGGCGATCGCGATCGCGACGGCCGCCACGGCACCCAGGTCGGCCACGGCCGGATCGACGAGGTAGATACCGGCACCGTACCAGTACAGCAGCGCGGTCAGGAGTATCCCCGACAACCAGGTCGTGTAGGCCTCCCACTTGAACCAGTGCAAGGTCTCGGGGAGCACCTGCGGCGCCACCTTGTACTTCTGGGCGTGGTAGAAGCCGCCGCCGTGCACCGACCAGACTTCGCCGCCCACGCCCTTGCCGTCGTCAGCCGGGTCGCGGGGCGGCTCGAGGTGATTGTCGAGCCAGATGAAATAGAACGACGAACCGATCCACGCGATGCCGGCCACTACGTGCAGCCATCGCAGCAACAGGTTCAACCAGTCCAGCGCGTAGGCTTCCACGCTAGCCGCCGATCGGGTGAACGTTGTCGGGAAATTCGGGCGCCGCCGCGGCCGCTGCGCGCTCCCGGGTCCTGAGGATTTCGGCCGCGACCGCCACCGCGATCTCGGCCGGCTTCTTGCCGCTGATCCCGTCGACGCCGATCGGGCACACGAGCGAGTCGACGGCCGTCTGCGGCACGCCCTGTTCCCGAAAGCGCTTCTCGAACCGGCGGCGCTTTGTCAACGAGCCGATCAACCCGCAATAGCGCGCATCGCCGCGCCGCAGAATGCGATCGCAGATGTCGTAATCGAGCGGGTGGCTGTGCGTCATCACGAGGTAATAGCTGCCCGGCGGAAGTCCCGCAACTTCGAGGGCGGGCTCCGCGGCCTCGATCGCATGCACGTTGCGCGGGACCTTGCGGAAGATGTCGCGGCGATTGTCGATCCAGCGGATGTTGCAGTCGAGCCGGGCGAGCGCCTCGACGACCGCCGCGCCAACATGACCCGCGCCGAAGACCGCGATATTGAAGTCGGGCATCACGACGGGTTCGTAGAGTTCCTGGGTGTTGCGCTGCGCACCGGGCCTGCCGTCGAGCAGCACCCTTGCGCGCGCGACCATCGTCACGTCGGCGGTGTCATCGTCGACACCGTACACGGCATCGGCCGTCACGATGAACTTTTGCGGCGCCGTCTGCGAAATGCGTGTCGCGACAACGGCAGGCTCGCGCTGACCGTAGAGGGCGCCGAGGTCGCGCAGCCATGACGGCATGCCGTCCGCTACCGGCTCGAACAGCATCTCGACGACACCGCCGCAGCACTGGCCCAGCGACGGTCCAAGGGGGAAGCTGCGCAGGGCCAGTGCGTCGTCGTCGAGCATGTCGACGGCCACGCGCGCGCTCTGATACTCGAGCTGTCCGCCGCCGATCGTGCCGATCGTCTGCGTCCGTGTGACGATCATCTTGGCGCCGAGCTCGCGCGGCGTCGATCCGCGAACGCCCGCGACGGTCACAAGAACGGCCGGCTCACCCGCCGCGCTGACGTCCATGAGCTCCTGGATCCACTCATTCATCGCCGAGACCTCCGAGGGCGCGTAGTATGGCCTCGGGCGTCGCAGGCGACCGCAGGCAAGGCAACGGCCGGTCCGGGTCGGCGAGCGCGTCGCGTAACGCGAAAAAAGCAGACAAGGCGAGCATCAGCGGCGGTTCACCGACGGCCTTGGAGCGATAGATCGTCTTCTCGCGGTTCGCCATGTCCTGCACCATCTCGACACGGAAGTCGGGCGCGACGTCGGAACAGGTCGGGATCTTGTAGGTCGACGGCGCGTGCGTGCCGAGGACACCCTGCTCGTCCCACCACAGCTCCTCGGTCGTCAGCCAGCCGACGCCCTGCACGTAGCCGCCCTCGATCTGCCCGAGATCGACCGCCGGGTTCAGCGAGTCGCCGCAGTCGTGCAGGATGTCCACGCGCAGGATGCGATTCTCGCCGGTGAGTGTATCGACGACGACTTCCGTCACGGCCGCGCCGTAGGCGAAGTAAAAGAACGGCCGGCCGCTGAACGAGGCGCGGTCGTAATTGATCTTCGGCGTCCGGTAATAACCGGTCGCCGACAGCGATACGCGGTTCGCCCAGGCAAGCTGCACGAAGTCCGCGAAGTCGAAGTCGCGCGTCGCGATGACCACGCGATTGTCCCGGAAATCAACCTCGCTTTCCGAGACGCCGTAGTGCGTGGCGCCGAACGCGCGCAATCGCTTGACGATCTTCGCCGCGGCCTTCTGGGCGGCCTTGCCGTTCATGTCGGAGCCGCTCGACGCCGCCGTCGCCGACGCGTTCGGCACCTTGCTCGTGTCCGCAGCCATCGTCCGGATGCGCTCGATGCCGATGCCGAATTCGTCGGCGACGACCTGCGCAACCTTGATGTACAGGCCCTGCCCCATTTCCGTGCCGCCGTGATTGAGCTGCACCGTGCCGTCGCGATACACGTGCACGAGCGCGCCGGCCTGGTTCAGGATCGTGGAGGTAAACGAGATGCCGAATTTGACGGGCGTGATCGCGATGCCGCGCCGCAGCACCCTGCTCGCCTCGTTGAAACGCGCGATTTCGCGGCGCCGCGCTTCGTAGTCGCTGCTTATGAGCAGGCGATCGAACAACTCGTCGATGATGTTGTCCTCGACGACCTGTTGGTATTGCGTGACGTTGCGCTCGCCGTGACCGTAAAAATTGACACGCCGGACCTCGAGCGGGTCCTTGCCGAGCGTACGCGCAATGTCGTCGACGGCGTATTCGATCGCAAACATGCCCTGCGGCCCGCCGAAGCCGCGGAACGCCGTGTTCGACACCGTGTGGGTCTTGCAGCGATGCGACAGGATGTGCACGTTCTCGAGGAAGTATGCGTTGTCGCAGTGGAACATCGTGCGATCGTTGACGGGCCCCGAGAGGTCGGCCGACATGCCGCAACGCGAGGCGAACTCGAAGTCGATGCCGAGGATGCGGCCGTCGTCGTCGAATCCGACGTCGTAGTCGATCACGAAGTCGTGGCGCTTGCCGGTCATCACCATGTCGTCGTCGCGGTCGAGGCGTAGCTTGCAGGGCCGCCCGGTCTTGTTGGCGACCAGCGCCGCGATCACGCCGATCAGCGCGGCCTGGCTCTCCTTGCCACCGAACGCGCCGCCCATGCGCCGGCATACGACCGTGATGTCCTTGGCGTCGCGTCGCAGCGCGTGGGCGACGATTCGCTGCACTTCATCGGGATGCTGCGTCGAGCTGTGGACGAGCAGGCAGCCGTCTTCCTGCGGCAGCGCCATCGCAACATGGCCTTCGAGGTAGAACTGGTCCTGGCCGCCGAGATGGACGCGGCGTTGCAGGCGATGCGGCGCCGCATCGAGCGCTTTCTTCGCGTCGCCGCGGACGAGGGTCTCACTCGGCAACACGAACGAGCCTCTCTCGACCGCCGTCAACGGATCGAGAATCGCTTCGAGCTCCTCGTACTCGATCTCGGCGGCGCGTGCGGCGCGCCGCGCCGCGTCAACCGACGTTGCGGCGACGGCGAACACGGGCTGCCCGGCGTACTGCACGAGTCCGTCCGTGAACACGGGATCGTCCTTGACGATGGAGCCGTAGTTGTTGTCGCCCGGGATGTCCGCGGCGACCATGACGTCGACGACGCCGGGCATGGCCCGCACGGCGTCGAGCCCGAGTCGGCGGATGCGGGCATGCGGTTTCGCACTCATGCCAACGGCCAGGTGCAGCAGGTCGCGCGGCTCCGGCAGATCGTCCGTGTAAGCCGCCGAACCGGCGACGTGCAGATGTGCGCTGTCGTGGGGCAGCGCCTTGCCGACCGCGCTAACGCCCATACGTGTACACCGTCTGCGGCGCCTCGGCCATGGTCTCGAGCCAGAATCGCCGCAGCAGGTTCTGCACGGCCAGCAGGCGGATGTCGGCGGAGGCACGCATGTCGGAGATCGGGGTAAAGTCCCTGGCGAGCGCGGCGCAGGCTTTGTCGACGGTCGCCTCGGTCCAGTCGGCGCCGCACACGACGGCCTCACATTGCATCGCGCGCCTGACGATTTCGGCGAGTCCGCCGCACGCCATGCGGAACTCGCGGACGGTCTCGCCGTCGAGTCTCAGCCGGTACGCCGTGCAGACGGCGGAGATGTCCTGATCGAAGCGCTTCGACCATTTCTGGCTGCTGACGACGACGCCGTCCTCGGGTAACGGGATACGGATGCCCGCGACGAACTCACCGGGCTCGAGCGCATTGACCTGGTAACTGCGATAGAACTCGTCGAGCGCGAGTTCGCGCTGTTCGACGCCCTTGCGCAGCACGAGCGATGCGCCGAGCACCATCAACGCCGGCATCGAGTCGCCGATCGGTGAGCCGTTCGCGATGTTGCCGCCGAGCGTGGCCGCGTTGCGGATCGGCGGCGAGGCGAAGCGGCGAAACATCTCGGTCAGGCCCGGGTAGTGCTCGACGATCGCCGGGATCGCCTCGCTCAGGCTGACGGCGCCGCCGATCACGAGGTGGGTCGGGGAAGCGCGCAGCTCATGCAGTTCGGCGACGTTGCCTGTGTAGATGATCGTATTCAGTTCGCGCTGCTGCTTCGAGACCCACAAACCGACGTCGGTGCCACCCGCGAGCAACGTCGCATGAGGACGGGCCTCGTAGATTTCGGCCAGAGAGCCGACGTCGCGCGGCGCGAAAAAACGCCGGCCACCGTGCCGGACTTCGAGCGCCGCATCGCGCGCGATTGCCCGGAGCCGGGCTTCGTGCTCGCGGGGATCCCAGTCGTCGCGGGTCCCGCCCAGCGACCGCGCGGCCGCGATGATCGGGTTGTAACCCGTGCAGCGGCACAGGTTGCCGGCCAGCGCGTCGTCGATCTCCTGGCGCGTCGGGGCCGGGTTATCGCGGTAGAGCGCATACAGCGACATGACGAACCCGGGCGTGCAGAAGCCGCATTGCGACCCGTGATGCTCGATCATGGCCTGCTGCACGGGATGCAATGCGCCGTCCGCACCGCGCAGGCCCTCGACCGTGACGAGTTCCTTGCCGTCGATCGTCGGCAGGAACTGGATGCACGAGTTGACCGCGCGCAGCGTGACGCCGTCGCCGCGACGATCGATCTCGACGACGACCACCGTGCACGCGCCGCAATCGCCCTCGGCGCATCCCTCCTTGGTCCCGGTCAGTCGCCGGTCCTCGCGCAGGAATTGCAGCAAGGTTCGCGTGGGATCGGTGACGTCGGTCTCGACGACCTCGCCGTTCAGGATGAAGCGAATCGAGTTGGCGGACATGCCGGTCAGCTGCCCCGGTACGTCGAGTAAGACCACGGGGACGCGAGCAGCGGCACGTGGTAGTCCTCGTCGCCGTCGATCGCGAAGCGTATGACGACGGTGTCGAGGAAAGCCGGTTCCGCGAGGTCCACGCCGCGGTCACGAAAATACGCACCGATGTCGAATTCGAGCTCGTAGGTCCCCGATACCATCATCTCGCCCGCGAGCAACGGTTCGGGCGTGCGCCCGTCGTCGTCGGTGACGGTTGTCACGGCGAGCTTTCGCACATTGCCGACCGTGAACAGGCGGACCGTGACGTTGCCGGCCGGACCGCCGTGCGCTGTGTCGAGGACATGTGTGGTCAGTCGTCCCATCGTACCCCCTTGCCGTGGAACCTGATGTGCGACGATTATACGACGCGCGTGTCGAGTTCGAGTGTATCGCTGCGATGAACTAGGGATCGGCGCGCAGCTTGTCGCGGCGCTCGCCCAGCGCGCGCAGGCGTCTCTTGTCGAGGACGTCGCCGAGGGAGCGCGCGAGCACGTCGTCCGTCGCCGAGTCCAGCGCCTTTTTCCAGCCGTCGCTGACCTCGAGCGGGGCGTTGACGAGATGCGGCGGCCGTCCGTCCGCCACCGTGAACGCCCTGTCATGCTCGATGAGCATCAGCCCCCAGCTGATTGTGTCGTAGAGCATGCGCTGCTCGGTGCGGCCTTCGTTGTAGATCAGCACGTCGAAGATATACATCGCTTGCCACTGGTCCGGCAGCGGGCAGATGGCGCTCGAACCGCGGCCGTTCGTGCGCCGCGTGTACTCATCGTTCGTCCGCGTCGGCAGGAACTGCAGGGACCCTTCCCTGCCGTCGACCTCGCGCACGACGGTGACCGGAACCATGTCGAGATCGAGCAGCCGGTCGAGACGATACGCCGCGACATCGGGAATGAAGCCCCGTCCGCGCCGTCTCGTGAACAGGGCCGAGACGACATGATCGCCGTCATTGACCTGGACGATGGTTCGCCCGGTGTCCTTGTCCCTTGTCTTCGACACGATCTCGCCCGTCGCGAGCAACGCCTCGAGCTGGCCCGCCGTCAGGTCGTGAGGCCGCACGCCGACGGCTCGCGGATGCGGTACCGGGGCGGAGGGTGCAACCCCCGACTGGTTGTACACGGCGACCTGGTCGCCGACGATCTCGAGCGCATTCCCGCTGCCCTTGTAGTAAGCATTGAGCATGCCCGTATCGATCTCCACGAGGCGCCCGTCAAAGCGCTGCAAGACGCGTCGCGTCGGCGTCGGCGTATGGCCGACCACGACGCGGTCCGCCCCGATGGCGGCCAGTGACGCGTCAAGCCTGTGCCGCTCGATGACGCCGCTGCAGCCGATATTCGCGCGGTACCAGAGCGGGCCGCTCGTCGTCAGCAGGCTCGCGGTATCCAGCTTCTGTACCGTGTCGATCGCGCGCAGAACGTCCTGCGGGTCGTCGAGACGTGGCGCATACGCGGTGACGATGTCCGCGTAGTCATAACTGTTGTCCGTCGGAAGGATGATCTCGGCTTCGATCAACGTGTCGAGCGCCCTGACATAGGCGGCCAGTTCCGCCTGCAGTGTCGTGTTGACGCCGTCGAGGCCATACTCGGTCACGATCGGCGACAACCCACCGTGAACGAACGCCGTGCGATTAATAACCGCGATGATCGGCTTCGACAGCAGCCACCGGCCGTACTTGCCGTCCGCGCTGAACGCGTCGCGCAGCGCGAAGTATCCGCGCGGAAACGTGGCCTCGAACCTGTCGCGCAACGCGGGCTCGTCGCGGGGCATGGGCTGTTGGTTCAGGTAGGCGCGGAACCAATAGTCGCGCTGCTCGTCGGTCTCCTCGCCCGCGAACGCCGCATACTCTTCCTTGCTGACGTAGCGCATGTCGCCGAGCATGTTCATCGACTCGTGGTTGCCGATCAGGACATGCACATAGCCGCCTGCCGCCTGTGCCTCGCCCTCGAGGCGCATGAGGAGGTCCATTGCATCCCGCGAACGCGGCCCGCGGTCCAGGATGTCTCCGACGATGACGAGATGCGTCGTGCCGCCGGCCCACGTGAGGTTGTCGTCCAGGACATCGACGTTCTGCAGCGTGGCGACCATCGCTTCGAAGGCGCCGTGAACGTCCGAGATCGCAACCACCCGGTCGGCGTCGTCGACTCGCCAGTCCTGCGCCTGCGCAGCGGCGGTCGCGAGCACGACGGCAACGAAAATCAACAGGCGATGCAGCAATTCGGCAACCTCCGGGCGACGGCAGGACCAGTGTAGTGACTATGCTAGACTTTGACTACCTGCGCAGAGAACGTATCAATAAGAATGCAGCTGCCGCGATCTTTATTTACGCTTACCGTGCTGTTGCTCGCGACGCCGACGGTGTTGTCGGATGAAGGCGACGCCCCGGTTGCGCCGTTGTTCGCCGAGCACGGCGTCGTCGACGTGACGATCACGGCGCCGTTCCGGAATATCATGCGCGAGCGCTCGCTCGAGGAAGACACGGACGGCACGCTGACCTACACGGACCCGGAAGCGGGCGAGGTCACCCTGAATGTCGGCGTCCGCACACGCGGCCGCTACCGGCACCAGTCCGACGTCTGTTCGTTCGCGCCGCTCCGGCTGAACTTCAGGAAGACCAAGGACACGTTGTTCGCCAAGTCGGACAAGCTCAAGCTCGTTACGCATTGCAAGAACCGCAACAAGCGTTATACGCAGTCGGTGCTGCGCGAATACCTGGCCTACCGCATCCTGAATCTGCTCACGGATCGCAGCTTCCGCGTGCGGCTGCTGAACGTACGTTATGTCGAGAGCACGACGGGCGAGACGGCCCAGGAGAACTATGCCTTCCTGATCGAGCACCGCGACCAGCTCGGCAAGCGCATCGGTCTCGCGTTCAACCCGGTCGAAGCCACGACGATCGACGCGCTCGACGCGGCGCATACCAACCTCGTGTCGGTGTTTCAGTTCCTGATCGGCAATACGGACTTCTCGCCGATCAAGGCGCCGCCGGACGAATCGTGTTGCCACAATTACGTGCTTTTCGGTGACGAGCCGGGCAGCATGTTGTCGATCCCCTATGATTTCGACATCACGGGGATCGTGTCGGCGCCGCACGCGACGCCAAACCCGCGCTTCCGGCTGCGTAACGTGCGCCAGCGCCTCTACCGTGGCCGCTGCGCCAACAACGCGCATCTGAGCGCGTCCGTCGAGCGATTCGCCGAGCAGAAAGAAGCCATCCATGCCCTGGTCGACGACCTGCCCGGGCTGACCACGGCCAGCGTCCGGCTGACGCGGGACTACATCGACGACTTCTACGCCATCATCGAGACACCCAAGCGGCTCGATCGCCACCTCGTCAGGAAATGCCTGTAGCGCCGGCCGCGCCGTTCAGGCCAGCCAGTCGGAGACGATCTTCGACAGGCGCGGGTGGATGTAGTAACCGACAGAGCTGTGCGGATTGGATTTGCCGTAGCGCACGGCGAGGTTGAAGATGGGATAGTCGTGGACCGCGCTGACGCGCCGCTGCACCATCATCTTCTTGAAGTCGTCCGCCAGTGTCGTGTCGTGGCAGGTGTAGTCATCCTCGGCCGACAGGTTGTGCCACGAGATCACGTTACTCGGGAAGCGGCTGTCGTCGTGTTCCTGCGCACCCAGCAGGCGTTTCTGCACGACGCGGTCACCGAGCGGCGAACCGAGCGTTAGCCACTGGTCGACCTTGTACTGGCCGTATTCGGGAAACGTCTCCGTGTCGTTGGACAGCTCCCACAGGACGTCGTACGCGATCACGCTGCCCGTGCCGTGCGAGACCAGCATGATCCGGTCGCCGCGATCCATGAGCGCGCAGAGCTTGTCGCGCAGCCGCGTGCGCGCCTCGACGGCGAACGACTCGTCGTCGAGGTAGGCCGCGAAATCCTTGGCTATCCTGCCGATGATGGGCATGCGGAAACCGACAGCGCCGAGGAGCGGCGCGCCGAGATCCATGAAGAATTCGGGCAGCGCTGACTTGCCCGGCAGCGAGTCGTAGAGGCGCACGCCGAATTTCTTGCGCGGCGTAATCGCAGCCAGTTGCTGCAGCGCGTTGCGACGATCGCCGATATCGAGTTCCTCGTCGTAGGCCTTGCCGTTGTCATCGAGCACGGCCGCGTTGAGGTCGCCATACCAGGCCAGATCTTTCGGCGCGGCGTCGAAGCGCGCGACACAGTCCGGAAAATCGCGCTCGATCCCGGTGCGCACCGCCTGCACGGTGAGGTTGAGGCAAGTATCGGCTGCCGGCTTGTAATCGCGGCCGTGCACGAAGAGCAAGCTGCGAATCGCGCTATCGTTCATGGCTACTGGTAGTCGTCCTCACCGCCGTCGCGGCGCGTCATCATCGTCAGGAACGGCCCGGCCAGCGTCTTGCCGTATTCGAGCTTCCAGATCACGAGCGTCGCCATCGCGAACGTGAACGAGATGACCATCGCGATGCCGAGCGCGCCGATGCCGGACCCCAGGCCGATGCCGATCGCGACGAAGATGTACATCGCGTCGGACGGCTGGTTGAGCGTGAAGCGGAAACGCACCGCCGCCACGACGCCCGCGAGGCTGAAAGCGAGCGCAATGCTGTTCATGACGATCATGGCGATGCCGGTGACGACGATCGGCAGGATGATGATGGTCTGCACGAACGACTGGTCGATGCGGCGGGCGCGGCTCGTGATGAAGTACGCCCACGAGATCGGAATGGTCAGGATGCAGGCGCCCGTGCACGCGAGCAACAGGCGCATCGGCCCGGTCGACGAGAACAGCGTGCGCTCGACCATCGTGTACACGGGTTCGAGCGTCGCCAGATCGGCTCTCGCGAGTTCGCCGATGCCGCCGATCGGCAGGTACTCGCCGAGGCCCGGGTAGCGGCGTAACAGGAACCAGACGAGGGCGAACCAGAACGCGTAATAGAGCACGATCAATGACAGCGGAATGAGCAGGCTGGCCGATCGTCGCATTCCCGGTCTCTCCTCTACCAGTTCCTGTTGAGTGTCATCAGCGCGAGGATCTCGAACATCATCTGCGCGCCAACCTGCACCGTGTTCGTGGTCGCATCATACTGCGGTGCGATCTCGACCACATCCCCGCCGATGACGTCGAGTCCCGCAAGGCCCTGCAGCAGCGCCTGCGCCTCGCGAACCGTGAGGCCGCCGACTTCGGGCGTACCCGTGCCGGGCGCAAAGACCGGGTCCAGTCCGTCGACGTCGAACGTGACATAGACGGGGGTGTCGCCAACGACCTCGCGCGCCTTGGCGATGACGGCGTCGACGCCCATCGACTGGAATTCCTCGATGTGCACGACGGTCATGCCCGACTCGTAGGAAAACTCCCACAGGAATTCGGCATTGCCGCGAATGCCGATCTGGATCGTCTTCTCGGGATCGAGCACGCCGTCCAGCACGGCCAGCCGGAACGGACCGCCATGATGGAATTTGCAGCCGTCGTACTCACCCGAAGTATCGCAGTGCGCGTCGATATGGACGCACGCCAGCGGCTCGTCGGCACCGAGCGCCTTGAGGATCGGGTACGTGACCGAATGGTCGCCGCCGACGGCCAGCGGCCGGATGCCGGCTTCCCTGAGCGTGCGGAAGTGGTTTTCGATGTCCTCGATGACCATGGCCTGGTCGAAGCGGCTGCGAAACGGCACGTCACCGATGTCGCGGACGCGGCGCTCGGCGAACGGCACGGTCTTGAGCACATGATGATACGGACCGACGCGCTCCATCGAGCGAACGGCGCGCGGCCCGAAGCGCGCACCTGTGCGGTTCGTCACGGCGACGTCGGTCGGGATACCGACGAGCCCGATCTCGACGCCGTCGAGCGTGTCGGCATACGGCGCATCCAGCAGCGTCGGCAAGCCGCCGTACGGCAGCGAGCGGTTGCCCCTTCCTGTGAACAGCACGTCGGCGACCTTCCTGAATTCAGGGTCGAAGACGTCGTTCCCGGCCGCATCGGCATAGCGCTCGCGCAATGCTTGCAGCTTCTTCTGGTCCACGGATGTTCCCCATTTGAGCGCGTTGCCCGTCGAAGATACCGGCTCGCGAGCGAATTCGCCATATCCTCGCTCCGCGCCCGGTGATAGGCTATGCGCCGTTTTGTGCACGGGCCGCAACGCATGACAGATTCGGTTCAACTACTCGGTATCAGCAACGCGATCGTCGATGTGCTCGGTCACGTCGACGACGAGTACCTCGAAAGCATCGGCTCGGTCCCGGGTTCGATGACGCTCATCGA
>JBFJQO010000019.1:0-16207 GCA_041616535.1 Woeseiaceae bacterium
GCGACGCCGTCTTCGGCGACGATCGCGAATCGCTGCCCGCGCATGCCCATGCCGAAGCCCCGGCCATCGAGTTCGAGGCCGAGGGCCCTGACGTAGTCGCCGTTGCCGTCCGCCAGCATCAGGATCTTGTCACCGACGCCCTGATCCTTGCCCCAGGCATGCATGACGAACACGTCGTTGACGGCCATGCAGGCGATCGTATCGACGCCACGGGCGAGGATCTCGTCGGCATGGGCGACGAATCCCGGCAGGTGGCTCATTGAGCAGGTCGGAGTAAACGCACCGGGGACTGACACCAGCACCACTTTCTTGCCGGAAAACAGTTCGTCGGCGCTCAGGGAACCCGGCCCGTCTGCCGTCATGATGCCGAACGTGCCGGACGGCAGCCGGTTTCCTGCGGATATTGTCACTGGTTTGCTCCTGGTTCGGCGCTGTCGCGCTCTAGTAATCGTTTTCGGCGACGTGGATGATGAGCCCGTCGAGCTCGTCCGAGACCTCGATCTGGCAGGTCAGGCGGCTGTTGTCTTTTCGATCGAAGGCCGCATCCAGCATGCTGTCTTCCATGTCGTCCATGGCGGCGATCTTGTCGAGCCAGGCCTCGTCGACATAACTGTGGCATGTGGCGCATGCGCACGCCCCGCCGCATTCAGCCACGATACCGTCGATGTTGTTGTTGATGGCGCCTTCCATGACGGAATAACCGTTCTCGACCTCGACTTCGTGGCGTGTGCCGTCCGGGGTGATGTAGATGATCGTGGGCATTGCTGTTTCCGTGTCGCAAAGGCGCAAAATATTAGGGCGTTGACCGGTGCCGGTCAACGCCCTGGTGTGCCTGGTGAGTCTTTTCCGGGATCAGGCCTGCGCCGCGGCGCGCTTGGCTTCGAGTTCCTCGCGCTTCTTGCGGGCCGCCTCCTCGGCAAGCCGGATCTGGCGGTTGCGTTCGACTTCTGCGTCGATCACCTGGATCCACTGTTTTGCCGTGCGCTGCGATCGCGGTACCCTGGCGGCGTTGGTGAATGCCGTCTTCGCATCGCCGTAGCGGCGCAGGTTGTAGAGGCACATGCCGAGCGTGATCTGCGCGTTGTCGGGGTTCTTCAGGCCGCCCTTGCGGATCGCAGCATTCGCCGCGGAGACACAGTCGCCGTACTCACCGATGTTCAAATAGGAGTTGGCAAGGCGCAGGTCCAGGTCGCCGTCGCCGGACAGCTTCGCAGCCGCCTGGAGGGCCGGGATCGCTTTCTTGTCTTCCATCGACAACATCCAGGCCTGGGACAGTAGCCGGTAGTTCTTCTCGGACTTGGGCACTATGCCGGCGTCCATCTTCTCCTGGAGCAAGGTTGCCGCCTTGTATGGCACCTCGGCCTGCAGGTACAACTGCGCCATCGTGATGAACTCGGTGTCCTTGACCAGCATGCCCTGCGTGTGGGCGGCATCGTAGGCGTAGATCAGCTTCTCGTCTTCGCCGAGCTCGGTGAAGGCCCCGGCCAGCGACTTCCAGTAGCGGGCTTTCGGCCAGTTCTGCAACAGGACCTTCTGGATGTCACGTACCTTGCGATAGTCCTCCTGCTGGAAATAGGCGAAGTTCAGCAGGTTCCACCAGTCTTCCTTCACGGGCTTGTCGCGCGCTCGCGCGACCTTCATGCCGTTCTCGATGGCCGGGATCATCTCCCGGTAGCGGTTCAGATTGTAGAGGATCTGCGCCTTCAGGATGAACGGTTCCGGCGCCGGGTTGGTTTCGAGCGTGAACCACTTGTCGAGCGCCGTCAGCGCCTGGCCGAACTGCTCCTGCATCGTCAGAAGCTGCGCCATCGTGTAGGTCGTCTGTTTGGCCATCTGCGGTTCGAGCGACGGGATGGCAAGCATCTTGCGGTAGGTGCTGATCGCGTTGTTGATGTCGTCCTTGTTGTAGTAGACGAAGCCGATGTAATTCAGCACATTGGCCTGCTCGTACTCGGTCAGCTTGTCCGGGTTGTACAGGCTGTTGAGCAGTCGCAGCGCACCGTTGTAATCCTTGCCGTCGACCATTTCCTGCGCTTTCTGGATGCGCTCGTAGACTTCCTTGCTGACGGCCTGAGCCTGCTTGGTCTTGGTCTTGTCCGTTTCCGGATCGGCTTCGCCGCTTTGCGCCGCGGCGTTGCCGAATGCCAGTAATCCAGCAATCAAGGCGAGGCAGAACTTGTTGGAGATTCCGATTTTCATCGCGTCAATCCTCGAGCTGGAACGAAATACGCGTCTTCACGCCCTGTACCTCGACAGGGACGCCGTCGACGACACGGGGCTTGTACTTGAACTTGAGTACGGCGCGCACTGCCGCGCGTTCGAACAGGCTGCTCGTCGACTGGAGGACGATCGGGTCCTTGACCGTGCCGGTCGTCGTCACCGTGAATTGGAGGTCGACGAAACCCTCGAGGCCACGTGACAAAGCGCGCGCCGGGTAGACGGGCGCTACGCGCACGATCGGGAGATAGTCGCCTTCGGCGATGTTCATTCCGCCCGGGCCGCCGATGTCCTGCGTGTTGGACACGGCCGGTGGCGCGACGTTGATCTTCGGCGCGTCCGGGTTGATGTTGTCCATATCCTGCGGCGGCGTTTCGGGTGGCGTTTCGGGCGGCTTGGGGGGCTTCTCGGGAATAATATCCTCGACATTGAGGTTCTCGTTCCGCTTCACGCGCACGAATTCGAGCTTGTGACGTTCACGCGGGTCGGTGAGCGCCTGCTTACCCGTGACGATCAGGAGCTGCATGATGAACAGCAGGCTCACGGTCACGATAGACCCTACGACGATTGCAATTACGTATCGACCCATCATGGTCTGCTTCTCCTCAGCGGCCTGGCCGCTGTGTCTCCGTCCCGCCTCGCTCTATATAGAGACAGAAACCCGCTCACGCGGTTCCTATTGGTTGTCCGACGCAATCGCGACGTTGGTCACGCCCGCGGCCTTCGCGGCCTCCATGACGATGACCAGCGTCTCGTGCGTCGATCCCTCGTCCGCCTGGATCACGATCGACCCCTTCGGGTTTTCCGCGTGCAGGCGTTCGATGATGCCGCGCACCGCTCGCGGATCCCTTTCCTGACGATCAATCCAGATTTCGTCGTTCGGGCTGATCGCGATCAGGATGGCCGCGTCGTCCTGGGTATCGGCGGTGAACGTATCGGGTCGTTCGACCTGGATGCCCGCTTCCTTGATGAACGTGGCGGTCACGATGAAGAAGATGAGCATAATGAACACGACGTCGAGCATCGGCGTCAGGTTGATTTCATTTTCTTCCTCTTCGGCCTGTAATAATTTCTTTCTGCTCATTGAGTATGCCTCTCCGATTCCCGCCTACCGTGAGTCGGCGATCGAGATGTTGTACACGCCGGCGAGCCGTGCCGAGTCCATCACCTGAACGAGCGCCTTGTTGGACGACGACTTGTTCGCCTGGATAACGACCGATCCTTCGGGGTTTTCCGCGTGCAGGCGCTCGATATTCGCACGCACGGCCCGCGGGTCGATGATGCGGCGTTCGATCCAGATGTCGTCGTTGGCGTCGATCGTGACGAGAATATTTGCGTCTTCGGGCTTGCTCTCGGTCATGGGGGCATCCGGACGATTGACGTCGATACCCGCCTCCTTGATGAAGGAGGCGGTCACGATGAAGAAGATGAGCATGATGAATACGACGTCGAGCATCGGCGTCAGGTTGATCTCATTTTCTTCCTCGTCGACATGAATGTCTTCGAGATGTTTTCTCATGGCGTTGGTTCCTTAGTGGTCCATCGTCAGCGAGTCCTCGAGGAATTCCACCTCGTGGGCCGCACGACGGCTCAGCAACGTGATTAGCAGAACGCCCGAAAGCGCCCCGACCATTCCCGCCATCGTGGGTACCGTCGCCTGCGATACGCCGGCCGCCATGGCCCGAACGTTACCCGAGCCCGACACGGCCATGACCTGGAACACGCTGATCATGCCTGTAACGGTGCCTAACAGGCCGAGCAGCGGACACAGGGCAACCAGCGTCTGGATGACATTGATGCCCTTGTTGGACGCCTCCGAGAACTGCGAAATCATGAGTTCGCGTATCTGCTTGGCATTCCAGGACTGGCGTTCGGGGCGCGATTCCCAGTTGTCGTGAATCTCCCGCGACATCGCCTTCATCGAGGAGCGAAAGAAAATGATCCGCTCGACGATGAGTACCCACATCAGGAAGATCGTGACCGCGATGACCCGGAGCACCGGGCCACCGAGGTTCATGAAGTCACGAATGGCTTCTATTGCATCAGCAAGCCAGAGCATGGCGACTCCTCTTCGTTAGTGAGTTCGCTCTGAATGCTGCGCGACGAGCCCAGCACTCTGCGACTGCAGGATGTTCACGATCTTGCGGCTCTTGCCGCTGACCACCGTGTGCAGCAACACCATCGGGATGGCGACGCAGAGACCGAGTACCGTCGTCATGAGCGCCTGCGAGATACCGCCGGCCATCATCTTCGGGTCGCCCGCGCCATACAGCGTGATCACCTGGAAGGTCTTGATCATACCGGTCACCGTACCGAGCAGACCCATGAGCGGCGCGACTGCCGCCGTGACCTTGATGAACAGCAAGCCCTTGGTCAGAGCGGGCATTTCCTTGAGCGCCGCCTCCGAGAGCTTCAACTCGATGGTCTCGGTGTCCGCGCCGCGGTTCGACTCGTAAGCGGCCAGCACGCGGCCCAGCGGGTTGTCGGTGCTCGCCGTGTCGGTCTTGAGCTGCGCCTTGACCTTGCGGTCCGCCGTGGAGAGTGCGAACCAGCGCAAGATGGCGATGAGCAGGCCGATAATGCCGAGCGCGATGATGCAGTAACCGACGATGCCGCCCTGTTCGATGCGATCGCGAATCGTCGGCGACTCGACCAGCAGGCCGAGGATGCCGCCGCGCGTCACGTCGATACCGAAATCCACGGATTCGCCCGGAGACGCGTCCATCATGTCGCCCGTCGTGCCGAAATACTTGCCTTCGGGCTGACGCAGCAGCTCGGAGATCGAGCCGTCGTCGTTGTACTCGAGGTAACCGTCGTCCGAGACGAGATTGAACGAGCCGACGCGAACGACTTCGACTTCTTCCTGCGTACCGTCGGCCTTGGTCACGAGACGGTTGAAGCGCGAGACCTTGCCCGACTCGACGACTTCCTGCTGGAGCAGGGCCCAGAGGCGTTCGATGTCCTCGATCGAGGCGAGACTGCTGGCGCCGGCCATCTTGCTGCCGAGCTCGACGAGGAACTTGCCGCGATCCGGGTACTCGACGTTCGTCAGCGAAGCAGCGAAACGGCCCTGCGTGTCGCCGGAGACGGTCTGCAGCACGCCGAACAGCTCTTTCAGGGCGCCGAGGCGTTCGTCGAGCGCCTGGCGTGCCGTAATGATGCGTTGCTGGTTCTGCTCGAACTCGTTTTCGAGTTGCTGCGAGACGTTCTCCTGGCGAGTGCGCTCACTGCGGGCCTGGTTGAGCAGCGACTGCTGCTGGTTGCGAGCCTGTGCGAAAGCCGCTTCGCGCTGGCGCGCCTCGCGCGAATCCCGCGCCTGGCCCTGTTCGATCAGGCGAAGAAGCTCCGACATCGATGCGGCCCGATCGTCGTCCTGTGCGTTTGCCGTCGTCAGCCCGAGACTCAGGAGTCCGGCGGCAATAATGAGAGTGATGCGTTTCATTGATTAAGCCTCCGGGACCTGGATGGGAATGACAATGAGTTCAGGCGCGATCAGCTGGCGTGCCATGCGCAAACCCTTGCGAACTTCGTTACGCGCCGAGTTGTCGATGACCCACTCGCGCGCCTGGTTGTCCCAGCGACCCGTGATCTTGGTGTCGTCGGACTGGAAGTACAGGCCGATGCGGCCGATGCGCAGCATGTTGAATGCTCGCGTCGAGCCGTCGATCGTCAGCGACTCTTCGTAATACTCGGACGAGTTTCCGTAGTCGTTCTCGATCTGGTAGGCCTCCATCACCTTGCGGAATTTCTCCGCGACCGTGACGTCGGAGCGCTCCATGATGGTCTTCAGGTCCTCGATGCGCTCGGTCCGCTCGGCGATCAGGAACGGAAGGTCCAGCGAAATCGACTGCTCGAGGCCGTCAATCATGCGTTCCATCAGCGGGAAGATCTGGCGGTTGATAACATCCACCTGGTCCATCGACAACGCGATGTCTTCGAGCGTGGCGGTCTGGCCTTCGACCTGGGCTCGCATCAGGCGGTTGTAGACCTTGAGCCCGTCGATTTCCTTGTTAATAGCCCGGTACTGGTCCTCGAGGGAACGGGTACCTTCAACGATTTTGTTGATTCGTTCCTGCGATTGTTGGGCCAGGTTCAACCGACGTTGATCAGCCTGCAATACCTGATCGACGGTCTGGGCGAAAACGCTGCCGCTTACCATCATGGCCGCTACCGCGAAGAACGCGGCGGCCAGACGCCGGCTGCTGCTTATGCACCGTTTCATGAACGCTCCTTAAAGCTCGTTGTTGTACAGAAAAGTTCCGGAGAGGGATGCAACGTATCCGTTGAATACATGCACAATTGATAGCGGCGACACCGGCTGTATCACCTGTTGCGCACGCGGCCCTCTCCACTTGTGCCGCGCGGCGATGATTTGTCTGGAACCCCTAATTTCTCTCTGCTGATTATCGGCTTCCCTGAGTTTCCCCAGGTTTCCCCGCCACTTATTTCCCTTATCTCAAAGGTCCCCTTTTTTCTGTGGGCAAGAATAACATACAAGTCGTGTATCGCTAGCCCCGTGGAATACATCGCCTGCGCGGCGTCGGGGCAAACGCGAGCGCCGCGGGTCGCGATCAGGAAAACGTAAAATCGGCAAGCGCCAGCCGGCATAACAGGCGACGAATTTGCCGACAGGAATTCGTGCCCTTATATAAGGTACGGCAAGCCGCAGCGAAGCCCGCGTAACTGTTTGCGATTACTTTTTCTTAATTAGTAGCTTAGGCGTACTTTCTCGATTTGCTATTTAGTAACACGCGTAACCGTATAGCAAACGGTTGACATCATGTGTCCCGTACAACATGATTCGCGCCTATGACCGCGCATCGGAATACGATTTCGCTCGAGCTGCTTCTCCCTGGGAGGCACAGCGGGTAGCGCGTATCCGAGTTGAGAACAACGCAAGCCCCGCATCCGACAGGATCGTGGGGTTTTTTTATGATTTTCGATCTAACGACAGGACTCACCATGAAGATGTATTCGGAATCGGACGTCGACACGTCAATCCTCGGCGACCGGAAGATCGCCATTCTCGGTTACGGCAGCCAGGGACGCGCCCACGCGCTGAATCTCAAGGACTCCGGTTTCAATGTCGTCGTCGGCCTGCGCAAGAGCGGCGCGAGCTGGTCGAAGGCCGAAGCCGACGGCCTGGCGGTTGCCGAGCCGAACGCAGCCGTCAAGGGCGCGTCCGTCGTCATGTTCCTGACGCCGGACATGGTGCAAAAGGCACTGTACCGGTCGGTCGTCGACGATATCGAGCAAGGCGCCCTGCTCCTGTTTGCCCACGGTTTCGCGATCCACTTCGGCCAGGTCGAGCCGCGCGCCGATCTCGACGTCGCGCTGATCGCGCCGAAGGGGCCCGGCGGTCTCGTGCGTCGGCAGTACGAGGAGGGTCATGGCGTACCCTGCCTCGTCGCCGTCCACCAGGACGCGACCGGCGATGCGCTGGCCAAGGCGCTGGCCTACTCAGCAGGCATCGGCGGCGCGCGCGCCGGTGTTATCGAGACGACGTTCGCCGAGGAAACCGAGACCGACCTGTTCGGCGAGCAGGCCGTCCTCTGCGGCGGTGCCACCGAACTGATCGTCGCCGGGTTCGAAACCCTCGTCGAGGCCGGCTACCAGCCCGAAGTCGCCTACTACGAGGTCATGCACGAACTTAAATTGATCGTCGACCTGCTGCACGAGGGCGGGCTCGCGAAAATGCACAAGTTCATCAGCGACACCGCGGCCTGGGGCGATCTGGTCTCGGGTCCGCGCGTCGTCGACGCCTCGTCGCGCGCCGCGATGAAAGGCGTCCTCAACGACATCCAGGACGGCACGTTCGCGCGCAACTGGATAGCCGAGTGCGAAAACGGCATGCCGCAATTCAAGGCGAAGATGCAGGCCGATCTCGATCATCCGATCGAGCAGGTCGGCCGCAAGCTGCGCGGCCGCATGGACTGGTTGAGCGAATAACTTCCCACCACCGGAATCCGGAGTAGATACCCATGTCAGACAACAGGATACGCATCTTCGACACGACGCTGCGCGACGGGGAACAGGCCCCGGGTTGCAGCATGACACTCACCGAGAAGCTGCGTGTTGCAAAAGCGCTTTCCGAGCTCAACGTCGACATCATCGAAGCCGGTTTCCCGGCGGCCTCGCCGGGCGACTTCGACGCCGTCAAGGAGATCGCGGATCGCAATTTCGGCCCTGTCATCTGCGGTCTTGCACGGTGCAATCCGGACGATATCGAGAAGGTCTACCAGGCCGTCAAGGGTGCCGACAGGCATCGTATTCACGTGTTCGTCGCAACCAGTGCGATCCACCGTGAATTCAAGCTCAAGATGGCCAAGGAAGAGATCATCAAGAGCGCAGTCGGCGCCGTGAAGATGGCGCGCGAACTGGTCGACGATGTCGAATTCTCACCCGAGGACGCGTCGCGGACCGAGCTCGGCTACCTCGCCGAGGTCGTCACGGCGGCCATCGAGGCCGGCGCGACGACCGTGAACATACCTGACACCGTCGGCTACACGGTGCCCGCCGAATTCGACAATCTGTTCCGCTACCTGATCGACAATGTACCGAACATCGAGGACGTCACGTTGTCCGTGCACTGTCACAATGATCTCGGCATGGCGGTTGCCAACAGCCTGGCGGCGGTCCTCGCAGGCGCCCGTCAGATCGAGTGCACGATCAACGGTATTGGCGAGCGCGCGGGCAACTGCTCGCTCGAGGAAGCGGTCATGGCGATCAAGACGCGCGCCGAGTTCTTTGGCCTTGAAACGGGCATCGACACGACGCGGCTCTACCCGACCTCGCGTCTCGTATCGACGATCACGGGCATGTACCCGCCGCGCAACAAGGCGATCGTCGGCGAGAATGCATTTGCGCACGAGGCCGGCATTCACCAGCACGGCATGCTGCAGCATGCGTCGACCTACGAGATCATGCGTCCCGAGGACGTCGGTCTCTCGAAATCGAACCTCGTGCTCGGCAAGCACAGCGGACGCCATGCGTTCCGGGACCGGCTCATCCACCTCGGTTTCGAACTCGACGAATTCGAAACCAATCGCGCGTTCCAGGAATTCAAGAAGCTGGCCGACAAGAAGAAAGACATCTACGATGGCGACCTCGAGGCCATCGTGATGACGGCCGGAGGTGCGTCGTCCGGACCGTGGACGCTCAAGGAACTCGAAGTGCAGACGCATACCGACCAACCCGCCACCGCCGCCGTCACGCTGATCGGCGAGGACGGCAAGGAGGTCACGGACTCGGCGCACGGCGACGGCCCGATTGCGGCGGCGTTCCAGGCGCTGGAGCACGTCACGGGGATCGAACTCGAATTGCAGAACTTCGAATTGCACAGCGCCTCGATCGGCGAGGACGCCCAGGGCGAGGTCACCGTCACGGTCGAGCACGAAGGGCGCACCTTCCGCGGCCACGGCACGAGCGTCGATATCGTCGAGGCCGGCACACGCGCCTGCCTCGAGGTCCTCAATCGCATCCTGCGGCGCCGCCAGTACGGTCCGGCGGCGCGCGATTCGGGCGACACGACACGCGCCACGATCTGACGCGGAACTGCGCCGATGAGCACACCGACGACCTTGTTCGAAAAGGTATGGGCCGAGCATGTCGTCGTCCCGGAAACGGCCGACACGCCGGCGGTCCTGTACGTCGACTTGCACATCATTCACGAGGTGACCACGCCGCAGGCTTTTTCCGTCCTGCGGGCGAGCGGCCTGCCCGTGCGGCGACCGGACCTCACGCTGCCGACGCTCGATCACTCGACACCGACGACCCCCGTGTCGACGTTCAAGGATCTGCTTGTTGCCGGCGAAGGCGCCGCCAACCAGGTGCGGCAAATGGAACGGAATTGCGAGGAATTCGGCCTCGAGTTGCTGGGCTACGGCAGTGGCAAGCGCGGTATCGTGCACGTCATCGGGCCGGAACTCGGCGCCACGCAACCCGGCAAGACGATCGTCTGCGGCGACAGCCATTCGAGCACGCACGGCGCGTTCGGCGCCCTCGCCTTCGGCATCGGCACGACCGAGGTCGGCCACGTGCTGGCGACGCAATGCCTGCTGCAGCGCAAGCCGAAGACGCTCGCGGTCGATGTCGACGGGACGTTGCCACAAGGCGTGACTGCGAAAGACGTCATCCTCGCCGTGATCGGGCGGATCGGCGTCGATGGCGGCACGGGGCACGTCATCGAGTATCGCGGCGAGGCGATCCGGGCGCTCGGCATGGAGGCCCGCATGACGATCTGCAACATGTCGATCGAGGGCGGCGCCCGTGCCGGCATGATCGCGCCGGACGACACGACGTTCGACTACCTGCAGGGTCGCGAGCGCGCACCCGCAGGGGACGCCTGGGAGGCGGCCGTCACGCGCTGGAGAATGCTGCGGACCGACGACGGTGCCGCTTTCGACAAGTCGGTGACGATCGACGCAACGCGGCTCATGCCGATGGTGACCTTCGGCACAAACCCGGGCATGGTCGTCGGTATCGATGAGCCGGTGCCTTCGGGCGGTGACGCGAGTTTCCGTAAGGCGCTCGATTACATGCAGGTCGAGCCCGGCCAGCCGATGACCGCGTACGGCGTCGACGTCGTGTTCGTGGGCAGTTGTACCAACGGGCGCCTTTCCGACATCGAGGAGGCGGCGCGCGTCCTCGAGGGTCGCAAAGTCGCCGACGGCGTACGCATGCTCGTCGTGCCGGGATCGGAACGGGTCAAGGCCGAGGCCGAGGCGCGCGGTCTCGACAGGATCATTCTCGCAGCCGGCGCCGAATGGCGTGAGGCCGGTTGCTCCATGTGTATTGGCATGAACGGCGATATCGCGCAGCCGGGCCAGCTCAGCGTGAGCACGAGCAACCGCAATTTCGAGGGCCGCCAGGGTATCGGGGCTCGCACGGTGCTCGCGAGCCCGGCCACGGCGGCCGCCTCGGCCGTCGAAGGCCGCGTCGCCGACCCGAGGAAATACGCGTGAAACCCGTCCGGACAATCACATCGAAGACTGTCGTACTGCCGACTCGGGACATCGACACGGACCAGATCATCGCGGCACGGTTCCTGACGACCACGTCCCGCGAAGGGCTCGGCAAGAATGCGTTCCACGACTTGCGCTACGACAAGGACGGCACGCCCCGAGCGGATTTCGTTCTCAACCGGCCCGAAGCGGACGGTTGCTCGATCCTCGTCGCGGGCAATAATTTCGGTTGCGGCTCGTCGCGCGAACATGCGCCCTGGGCCCTGCT
Organism: Woeseiaceae bacterium; assembly: GCA_041616535.1. Classification (GTDB taxonomy): domain Bacteria; phylum Pseudomonadota; class Gammaproteobacteria; order Steroidobacterales; family Woeseiaceae; genus UBA1847. The sequence goes on from JBFJQO010000019.1 coordinate 11,449, forward strand.
CGATTACGGCTTCGAAGCCGTCATCTCGACCGAGATAGCGGACATATTTCGCAACAATGCGCTCAAGAACGGGCTCGTTGCGATCGTCGTCGACGCGGCAACGCACGCGTGGTTGCTCGATAATCCGGGTGTCGCGCTGACGATCGACGTCGAGGGCACGACGATAAAGCTGCCGGACGGCCGCAAGGTGCCGTTCGCGCTGGACCGATTCGCGCGGTATTGCCTCGTCGAGGGGCTCGACCAGCTCGGCTTCCTGCAGAAACACGTGGATGACATAGTGCGCTACGAGGAGACGCGCCCGTGGACGCCGTAATCACGTTATTGCCAGGTGACGGCGTCGGCCCGGAGGTCACCGCCGGCGCCCGCGCCGTACTCGACCGGGTTGCCGAGCGCTTCGGGCACCGGTTCGAGTATCACGAGGCACTCATCGGCGGTGCGGCGATCGATGCGGTCGGCGACCCGCTGCCGGACACGACCATCGAACGCTGCCAGGCGTCGGATGCCGTCTTGCTCGGCGCCGTCGGCGGGCCGAAGTGGTCTGACCCGAATGCGCCGATCCGGCCGGAACAGGGGCTGCTCAGGATCCGCTCGGTGCTCGGCGTGTACGCCAATCTCCGGCCCGTCAGCATCCATGACGAACTCGCCGCCGCATCGCCGCTCAAGGCCGAAAAACTGCGGGGCGTCGACCTGCTCGTCGTTCGCGAACTGACGGGCGGCATCTATTTCGGCAAGAAAACGCGCAACGCGTCCTCGGCCAGCGACCTTTGCGAATACACGGTGCCCGAAATCGAACGCATCGTACGGGTGGCTGCACGGCTTGCGAGCGAACGCCGCGGCAAACTGTGCTCGGTCGACAAGGCCAACGTCCTCGAGACGTCGCGCCTGTGGCGCGACGTGACCGATCGCGTGATGGCTGCCGAGTTTCCCGGGATCGAACTCGAGACCCTGCTCGTCGACGCCGCAGCCATGCACCTGTTGAGCCGCCCGGCCGACTTCGACGTCATCGTTACCGAGAACATGTTCGGCGACATCCTGACCGACGAAGCCTCGATGCTGGCGGGTTCGCTCGGCATGCTGCCGTCCGCGTCACTCGGCGACGGCAAGGCCGGGCTCTACGAACCGATACACGGCTCGGCGCCCGACATCGCGGGCCGGGGCATTGCCAATCCCTGCGGGACGATCGCGAGTGCTGCTCTGCTGCTCCGGCACAGCCTCGGCCTGGGCGACGAGGCCGATGCCGTCGAGGACGCGATCGCGGCGGCGATTGCCAGCGGCGCGCGCACCGCTGACATCGCGACCGGCGATGAGGAACGTCTTTCGACGCAGGCAATGACCGGCGCGATCATTCGTTGCCTGCGCTGATCGCGCGCGGGCGCGAGGCGGCCTCCCGACCCCTGCGAAACGCGACGATCATGCCGCCGAGCGTCTCCGTCTCGATCAGGAAGCCGTCGTGCCCGTGGGCGCAATCGAGAACCTCGTATTGCGCGTCGGGGAGATGGTCGGCGAGAAAACGCTGCTCCTGCGGCGGATACAGCGCATCGGAACTCACTGAAACGACCAGTGCGGGCTGCTGAATGCGGCCGATGACCTCGGGGTAGTGTCCTCGCCCGCGCGCGAGGTCGTGGCTGTGCATCGCGTGCGTCAGCGTCACGTAGGTGTTGGCGTCGAAGCGGCCGTTGATCTTGTCGCCCTGGTGACGCAAGTAGGACTGAACCTGGTATAGCTCGTCCTCACGCCGCTCGCGGCCGAAGCGTTCGTCGAAGCTGTCCCAGCTGCGGTAGGTGCAGATCGCCATCATACGCGCGGCTGCGAGCCCCTGTTCGGGCGGCGCATCGTCCGTGTAATAGCCGCCCTTCCAGTTCGGATCGGCCGCGATCGCGGCACGTTGCGCCTCGCTGACCCCGATGCACCACGCGGAATGCCGGCCGCCGACGCCGATCGGGACGATACTGCCCACGCGTTCGGGATACATCAGCGCCCATTCGAGCGCCTGCATGCCGCCCAGCGACGGGCCCGTCACGAGTTCGAGGCGCTCGACGCCGAGGTCGTCGAGCAACACGCGTTGAAGTTCGACCATGTCGCGCACCGAGACGCGCGGGAAGTCTGCGCGATAGCGTTGCCTCGTGCCGGGCTTGCAACTCACGGGACCGGTCGTGCCGTAGCAGCTGCCGAGGATGTTCGCGCACATGACATAATCGCGCGCCGGGTCGAAGGTCCTGCCCTCGCCGATGATGTTCGGCCACCAGGCCTCGACGTCGGCCGAGCCCGTCAGCGCGTGACAGATCAGGATCGCGTGGTCCCTGGCGTTGGCCGGGTCGCCCCAGGTGCGATACGCGATCTCGACATCCTGCAGGACCGCACCGCTTTCGAGCACGAAGTCGCCCGGCACCCGGAGAAACCGCGTTTCTGCGGAGATCCGGGCGCGAAGGTACTCCGGCAGGCTCATCGGTTCAGCAACAGGCCACGGCGGCAACCGGCCGGACAGTCGTCGCCTTGCGTGCCGCGTCGAGTGCCCCGAGGACGTCGGCGGCGAGATCGTCGGCACACTCGAGCCCGATCGACAGGCGGATCAGTGTCGGTGTTACGCCGGCCGCGGCCTTGCGCTCCTCGGACACGGGCGCATGCGTCATCGAGGCCGGGTGGCACACGAGGCTTTCGACGCCGCCGAGCGATTCGGCCAGCGAAAAGAAGCGCAGGTTTTCGACGAAGGCCCTGACCGCCGCCTCGCCACCGTCGATCTCGAAGCTCACCATGCCGCCGAAGCCCCGTTGTTGCCGGCGCGCGAGCGCGTGCCCGGGGTGTGTTGCAAGGCCGGGGTAATGCACGGCGGCGACGATGTCCTGCTCGTTTAGCAGTTGCGCGATCCGGTTGGCGCTCTCCTCGTGCTGGCGAATGCGCGGATGCAGCGTGCGGATGCCGCGCAGCGTCATGAAACTGTCGAACGGTGCGCCCGTAATGCCGATGACGTTGGCCCAGTAGGCGCATCGTTCGGCGAGTTCCTCGGTCGCGGCCACGATGGCCCCGCCCACGACGTCGCTGTGACCGTTGATGTACTTGGTCGTCGAATGAATGACGAGGTCCGCGCCGAATTCGATCGGATTCTGCAACGCAGGCGACAGGAACGTGTTGTCCACGGCGAACAAGGCGCCGCATTCGGTCGCGATCTCGCGTATGGCCGCAAGGTCCGCGATACGCAGTAACGGGTTGGACGGCGATTCGGTCAGGATGATCTTCGGCCGCGTCCCGGTGGCGACGCGGCGCAAGGCACCGATGTCGGTCTGGTCGACGAATTCGACCTCGAAGACGCCCTTCAGCGCCTGTTGCTCGAACAGGCGGTACGTGCCGCCGTAGCAGTCGTGCGGCGCGATGATCGTATCGCCGGGTCGCAGAAACTGCGTCAACAGCGTCAGCGCGCCCATGCCCGACGCGGTCACGACGGCGCCGGCGCCGCCTTCGAGTTCGGCGAGCGCATCCGCGAGCGCATCGCGTGTCGGGTTGCCCGAGCGCGTGTAATCGTACTGCCTCGGTTCGCCCAGTGCTTCGAACGAGTAGTTCGAGCTCAGGTGCAATGGCGGCACCACGGCGCCGTGCTGCGTGTCCGTTTCGATGGACGCACGCACCGCGGTCGTGGTTTTGCTGACTGGAGGATTCATGGTCGGTCTCCGCGTTTAAGTTCCATTCTTCTCATCGGAACCCTGCGAAGCCCGCAAGGGAGGGGTTGTTCTGCCCTTCGCCACCTGGCGCTGCAGTAACCCTCATCTTTCGATGCCCCGGTGGGCATCGCAGGAGTTGGCACCTTTTCGGAGTGGTTAAGTCCGCTGGTTGCCCCGGCGTCGTCGGGCCTATCCCTCGACCGGTCTCGATGAGTTTCAGCGAGTTTAGGTGCGGCGCGCGAGTTGAGTCAAGCCAACGATGCCGATTATTTGAATTCACCTGAAACCACCTGATTGGGGCTTGCGCGATGCGGCGATCTGTAATAGTGTACTAACGTGTTAATACGCTAATACGCTCATGAAACCAAATCGACACGACAGTGCACGACGCCAGGCCCGGGCCGAGAACGCCCTGTTCGAAGCCGTCATTAGCCTCGAGACCGTCGAGGAATGCCGCAATTTCCTCAAGGACCTATGCACCCCGGCAGAGCTCCAGGCCCTCGTGGATCGCTGGCAGGTCGTGTCATACCTCGAACAGGGCCTGCCCTACCGCAAGATCCACGACCTGACCGGCGTCAGCGTCACGACCATCGGTCGCGTCGCGCGCTTCCTGAGCGACGGCTTCGGGGGCTACCAGACCGCCATCGAGCGCACCGACCACTCTCACTGAGGATTACGAGCCATGGACCCCGCCGAGCAGCGCATCAAGATTGCGGTGCAGAAGACCGGTCGACTGACCGACCACTCGATCGACCTCCTCGAACGCTGTGGTCTGAAAGTCACCAAGAGCAAGGACCAGTTGATCTGCTACGGCGAGAACATGCCGATCGATCTCTTGCTGGTGCGCGACGACGACATCCCGGGGCTCGTCAGCGACGACGTCTGCGATCTCGGGATCGTCGGCCTGAACGTGGTCGAGGAGAAGCGCCTGAACCTCGAGGCCGACGGCCGCCCTGCCCAGTTCAAACAGGTCTATGAGCTTGATTTCGGCCATTGCCGGCTGGCACTGGCAGCCCCGGACGACATCGAGTACACGGGACCTGGATCATTGGAAAACCAAAAGATAGCAACAAGTTATGTCGGTTTATTAAATGATTTTCTCAGTA
>JBFJQO010000020.1:0-16155 GCA_041616535.1 Woeseiaceae bacterium
GACCCAGCCGATCATGTACGGGCGCATCAAGGGTCACAAAACGACGCGCACGATGTACGCCGATCACCTCGAGGAGCGCGGCGTCATCGGTTCGACGACGGCGGCGGAGTTGCAGGATGCCTACCGCGACCGTCTCGACCGCGGCGAGCCCGTGCCGAGATCCAGCCTCGGCATGATTGGTGACGAATTTACGGTCGACTGGTCGCCGTTCCTGCACACCGAGTGGGACGAACCGGTGGACACGACGATCAGCCCGGCGACGGCGGCGGACCTCGGCGAGGCCGTGTCGACGTTCCCGTCCGACATCAAGTTGCATGGGCGAGTGCAACGCATCATGGACGACCGTGTGCGCATGGCGAAAGGCGACATGGAAATGGACTGGGGATTCGCCGAGACGATGGCGTACGCGTCGCTGCTCAAAGAAGGCCATGCCGTGCGGCTGGTCGGCCAGGACAGCGGCCGCGGTACTTTCTTCCACCGTCATGCCGTGTTGCACAACCAGCTCAATACGCGCGAGTACATCCCGCTGCAACACATCGTCGACGACCCCAATGCATTCCGGGTGATCGATTCGTTCCTGTCGGAGGAGGCCGTGCTCGGCTTCGAGTACGGCTACGCCAGCACGGCGCCGGACACGCTCGTGATCTGGGAAGGGCAGTTCGGCGATTTCGCGAACGGGGCGCAGGTCGTGATCGACCAGTTCATCAGCTCGGGCGAATCGAAGTGGGGCCGGCTGTGCGGCCTCACGATGTTCCTGCCGCACGGTTACGAGGGCCAGGGGCCGGAACACTCGTCCGCGCGTCTCGAGCGCTTCCTGCAGATGTGCGCCGAGCACAACATGCAGGTGTGCATACCGTCGACGCCCGCGCAGATGTTCCATATGTTACGCCGTCAGCACGTGCGCCACTTCCGCAAGCCGCTCATCGTCATGACGCCGAAGAGTCTGTTGCGCCACAAGATGTCGGTATCGCCGCTCAGCGACGTCTCGAGCGGTCGCTTCGAATTGATTATCCCGGAAATCGAGGCGATCGAGACGGCGAAGACGCGCCGGCTCGTGTTCTGCAGTGGCAAGGTCTACTACGACCTGCTCGAAGCGCGCGAGGTGCATGGCATCGACGACATCGCGATCATCCGCATCGAGCAACTCTACCCGTTCCCGATCCAGCAGTACGCAGAACTGATCGAGCAGTACGATCATGTCGAAGAGATCATCTGGTGCCAGGAAGAGCCGCTCAACCAGGGTGCCTGGTACCAAATCAAACATCGCCTCCAGGAGCCGCTATCCGATCACCAGCAGCTCTATTACGCCGGACGAGAAGGCGCGGCTGCGCCGGCCTCCGGCATATTCAAGGTTCACCTGCAACAGCAACAGGCGCTGATCGAGGCTGCGCTCGACATCGACACCGATGCAAGCAGGGTCAGGAAGCCTGAGAAAACGAAACGGAAGACAAAATGAGCATTGAGATCAAGGTGCCCCAGCTGCCCGAGTCGGTCACCGACGCAACCCTCGTTGCATGGCACAAGTCGGTGGGCGACGGCGTAGCCCGTGACGAAAACCTCGTCGACCTCGAGACCGACAAGGTCGTGCTCGAAGTGCCGGCACCGGCCGCCGGGACGCTGGCGAAGATCGTCGTCGAGGATGGGGCCACGGTAGTCGCCGGCGACGTCCTCGCAATCCTCGAAGAGGGCGAGGTTGCCGCAGCGCCGGCACCGGAGCCCGAGACGCCGGTAGAGGAAAAACAGGCTGCGCCCGAGGCTGCCAGGGCGAAAGGCCCCGTCAAGACCAGCCCGGCGGTGCGCCGCCTGCTCGAGGAGCACGATCTCGATGCCACGATGGTAACCGGGTCCGGCAAGGACGGCCGCGTGACGAAAGCCGATGTCATGGCGTTCCTGAAAGCGGAGGGCGGCACCGAGGTTACGCCGGGCGATGCGACGCCCGAGACCAGTACCGAGGAAGCAACGGTGGGGTTCGCGCGCGAAGAAAAGCGAGTGCCGATGACACGCCTGCGTGCACGCATCGCGGAGCGCCTCGTCGAAGCACAACAGACCGCGGCCATGTTGACGACGTTCAACGAAGTGGACCTGACCGAAGTGATGGCGTTACGCAAGCGCTACCGCGAGGAGTTCGAGAAGAAACACGGTGTGCGCCTCGGTTTCATGTCGTTTTTCGCCAAGGCCTCGGTGGAAGCGCTCAAGAAATTCCCGGTCGTCAACGCGTCGGTCGAAGACAACGAGATCATCTATCACAATTACTACGATCTCGGTATCGCGGTATCGACCGAGCGCGGGCTGATGGTCCCGGTCATCCGGGACGTCGACCAGATGGGCTTCGCGGATTTCGAACTGGCCCTCAACGACCTGGCTGGCAAGGCCCAGGACGGCATGATCGCGATGGACGACCTGACCGGTGGCACGTTCACGATTACGAACGGCGGCATCTTCGGATCGATGATGTCGACGCCGATTCTCAACCAGCCGCAAAGTGCGATCCTCGGCATGCATGCGATTCAGCAACGCCCGATGGTCGTCGACGGCGACATCCAGGCGCGGCCGATGATGTACCTCGCGCTGACCTACGATCACCGCATTATCGACGGCAAGGAAGCGGTCCAGTTCCTCGTCTCGATCAAGGAGCAGCTCGAGGACCCGTCCCGGCTGTTGCTGCAGGTCTGATCCGATAACGACAGGACTCGCAAATCAATGAGCAGAAGTTTCGACGTAGTAGTGATTGGCGCCGGCCCGGCCGGATACATCGCGGCAATTCGCGCGGCGCAGCACGGCAAGACCGTGGCGTGCGTCGACGAATGGAAAAACAAGGACGGCAAGAACGCCTTCGGCGGCACCTGCCTGAACGCGGGGTGCATTCCTTCCAAGGCTTTGCTCGAGTCGTCCGAGCTGTACCATCGCGCGGCCCACGAGTTCAAGAAACACGGGATCAAGACCGGTAAAGTCGAGATGGACATTGCCGCGATGCAGAAACGTCGTGCCGGCATCGTCCGCCAGCTGACTGGCGGTATCGCCGGGCTGTTCAATGCTGCGAAGGTCGAGGGCCTCGTCGGCCACGGCAAGCTGCTCAAGGGCAAGCAGGTCGAATTCACACCGGCCGAAGGCGAGAAAGAGATCATCTCCGCCGATCACATTATCCTCGCGTCCGGCTCCGAGCCGATCGAGCTGCCGATCGCGAAGTTCGACGGCGACAAGATCATCGACTCGTGGGACACGCTCGAACTGGACAGCGCGCCGCCGAGACTCGGCGTCGTTGGCGCCGGCGTCGTCGGCCTGGAGCTCGGCAGTGTCTGGGCTCGCCTCGGGTCCGAGGTAACGATTCTCGAGGCCATGGACGACTTCCTGTTCATGGCGGATCGCGACGTCGCGAAAGTTGCGGCGGCGGACTTCAAGAAGCAGGGACTCGATATTCGCCTGAGCGCGATGGTCAAAAAGGCCACCGTCGGCAAGACCGGTGTCAAGGTCGAGTACGAGGATAAGGACGGCAAGCAGTCTGTCGAGGTCGACAAGCTCGTCGTCGCGGTCGGTCGTCGCCCGGTCACGAAGGACTTGTTCGCCGACGATGCCGGCATCCAGCTCGACGAGCGCGGTTTCATCGTCGTGGATGACGAGTGCCGCACGCGCGTCAAAGGTGTGTACGCGATTGGTGATTGCGTGCGCGGCCCGATGCTTGCGCACAAGGGGTCGGAAGAGGGCGTCATGGTCGCCGACCTGATTGCGGGAGAAGTCGCCGAGATGAACTACGATGTCATCCCGTCGGTGCTTTATACGAATCCCGAAATTGCCTGGACCGGCAAGACCGAAGCCGAGGTCAAAGAGAGCGGTCGCGAATACAAGACCGGCCAGTTCCCGTTCATGGCGAGCGGGCGTGCCAAGGCAATGGAACAGACCTCGGGTTTCGTGAAGATCATTTCATCGAAAGACGATGACGAGATCCTCGGCGTTCATATCGTCGGTCCGATGGCCGGTGAGCTGATTTCGGAAGCCGTGCTCGCACTCGAATTCTCGGCCAGCACCGAAGACCTGCAGCGCACGATACATGCGCATCCGTCGCTCGCCGAGGCCGTCCACGAAGCGGCGCTCGCCGTCGACAAGCGCGCACTCAATTTCCCGAATCGCTAAGGCCCCTGCGGGAGGCGGCTTACCCCTCCCACAAGCCGGTCATTTCTCCCAGAAACCGGCGTTGCGGATGCCGAGCTTCTGCGGATCGAACGTGTACGTCTCGACACCCGCCTTGCGTTGCGCTTCGTAGTCCTTGAGCGCGCGCAGCGCCGGCCGGCCCATGAAGAACAGGATCAGGATGCCGACGAGGTTGAGCCAGGCCATCAGCCCGACGCCGAGATCGCCCATGGCCCACGCCAGGTTGGCCTCTCGGATCGTGCCGTAGAAGACCGAGAGGAGCGTTACGATTTTCAACCCGCGCAGCAGACCGGGCACGTGGATCGTTCGCCGGATGTAGGCGACGTTGGTTTCCGCGATGTAGTAGTAGGCGAGCAGGGTCGTGAACGCGAAGAAGAACAGCGCCACGGCCACGAAGACCTTGCCGAAGCCGCCCATGACGCTCTCGAGCGCAAGCTGCGTGAACGCCGGGCTTGCGATGATCACGTCGGGCCCGAGTACGCCGCCGCTGATTTGCTGCCCGAGTCCGGACACGTAGTACTGCTGCGTGATCAGGATCATGAAAGCGGTCGCGGAGCAGACGAACAGCGTGTCGACGTAGACCGAGAACGACTGGACGAGACCCTGCTGTGCCGGATGCTGAACCTCGGATGCGGCGGCCGCGTGCGGTCCGCTGCCCTGGCCGGCCTCGTTCGAGTAGATACCACGTTTTACGCCCCAGCCGATGGCTGCGCCGACGCCGGCCATCGGGTTGAACGCGTCGCCGACGATCAGCGCGATGATGGCCGGGAGCTCGGTGATGTGCATGATGATGATGCCGAGGGCCATCAGGATGTAGCCGCCGGCCATTACCGGAACGACGATCTGCGTGAAGTGCGCAATGCGTTTGACGCCGCCGAAGATGATGAATCCGAGTACGGCCACGACAAAGATCCCGGTGAGGAACTTGGTCAGCAGGATGCTGTCGCCGAAGAACGGGATCATGGTTTCGCCGCCGATCGCAAGGTTGGATGCGTTGCCGATGCTGTTGGACTGCACGCCGGGGAGCAGGAAGCCGCACGCGAAGATCGTGACGATGGCGAAGATCCACGAATACCATTTCTGGCCCAGCGCCTTCTCGATGTAGTAGGCGGGACCGCCGCGGTACTGGCCCTCGTCGACTTCCTTGTAGATCTGGCCGAGCGCCGATTCGATGTACGCGGTCGCCGAGCCGAGAAAGGCCACGACCCACATCCAGAACACGGCTCCGGGGCCGCCGAAGCCGATCGCCGCGGCGACGCCGGCAATGTTGCCGGTTCCCACGCGGCCGGAGAGCGAAACGGCGAGCGCCTGGAACGACGAGATGCCCTTGTCGGTTTCCTTGCTCGAGAACAGCAGCCGGATCATCTCGCGGAACAGGCGGACCTGCACGAAGCGTGTCAGGATCGAATAGAAGAGACCGGCGCCGAGCGCCAGGAAGATCAGCGCCTCGCTCCAGACAATAACGTTGAGACAGCCGACCAGTCCCGAGACACCGTCCATGGTCTCGAAGCAGGCTTTGGGATCCTGCCAGAATACACGAGCGAACCAGTCGATGATGGTCTGCATGCCGTCCCCCTTTATGCTTGTTCTCGGCGGCCCGCAGATGGTACCGCAAATTGGGGCGCGGCGGAGCGCTTTCAAGCTGCCGCGGTCGCGGGAATCACGCTATAGTGAACGGAATCGCAGGCAAGGAGATCGACGATGCTTTGGTGGCAATGGATGATTCTCGGCGGCATTTTGCTCGGCGCAGAGATGTTCGCAATCGACGCGCAGTTCTATCTCGTGTTCCTGGGCTTATCGGCAATCCTCGTGGGACTCGCCGCATTGCTGGGCATCGAAATGGCGCTGTGGATGCAATGGGCAGTATTCGGTGTCTTGTCGCTCGCCTTGATGTTCTCGTTCCGACGACGGCTCTACGAGAAGATCCGCGGCAACGTTGAGGGATTCCGGGAAAGCCTGGCGGGCGATACCGTTGCGGTCGATAACGATCTCGGGCCGGGCAAGGAAACGCGTCTCGAGTATCGCGGGACCCGGTGGACGGTGCGTAACGTCGGCGGCGCGATGATTGCAGCGGGCTCCCGCGCGCGCGTCGTCAAGGCCGAAGGCCTTACCCTGCACATCGAAGCAGAATAAAAGGACCAAGAAAGGAGACTCAGCATGGATACCGGTTTTATCGTTGCACTGGTCGTCGCCGTTGTCATCATCATCGTCATTGCGAAGACGGCCATCGTCGTGCCTCAGCAGAGCGCGTACGTCGTCGAGCGTCTCGGCAAGTATTCGAAGACCATGAATGCGGGCTTCCATATCCTCGTCCCGTTTCTCGAGCGCGTCGCCTACAAACACACGCTGAAAGAGCAGGCTATCGATATTGCCGAACAGATTTGTATCACCAAGGACAACGTACAGGTCGGTGTCGACGGCGTTCTCTACCTCCAGGTCCTCGACCCGGGGCGGGCGTCCTACGGCATCGGTGACTATTATTTTGCGATCTCGCAGCTCGCGCAGACGACGCTGCGTTCGGAGATCGGCAAGATCGACCTCGACCGAACGTTCGAGGAGCGCGGCACGATCAATGCGAACGTCGTCGCGGAGCTGGACAAGGCGTCGGATCCCTGGGGCGTCAAGGTGTTGCGCTACGAAATCAAGAACATCAATCCGCCGCACGATGTTCTCAGCGCGATGGAGAAGCAGATGCGGGCCGAGCGTGAGAAGCGTGCCGTGATCCTGACGTCCGAGGGTGAACGCGACGCCAAGATCAACCAGGCCGAGGGCGAGAAGCAGCGCGTTATCAAGGAATCCGAGGCCGCCAAGCAGCAGCAGATCAACGAGGCCGAAGGCGAGGCCCAGGCCATCCTCGCGGTCGCGACGGCTACCGCCGAGGGCCTGCGGCGCGTCGCCAACGCAGTTATCGACAAGGGTGGTGCGGAAGCGATGCAGCTGCGCATCGCGGAGCAGTACATCGGCGAGTTCGGCAACCTCGCCAAGACCGGGAACACCTATGTCGTGCCGGCCAATCTCGGCGACCTCACGTCGATGATGGCGCTTGCGACCGACATCGCCAAGCGCAAGCCGGGAGGGTCCGCACCGCCGAGGCCGGCGGCGCCGACCGAGTAGAACTCATGGCCCGTCAGGTCTTGCGCCTGACCGAGACGACGTTCGGAATTTGTTCGATCTTCGTGATGACGGTGCTGAGGGTCGGCAGGTCCCGGATCTCGATACTCAACTCCATGACGACCTGCATCGACTTGCGGTCGGTGTGGCTCTTCATGTCGATCACGTTGGCGTCGTCGTCGGCGAGCACGGCCGTAATGTCACGAATCAGGCCGCTGCGGTCGAAGGCATGCACGCTGAGGTCGACCGGGTAGGCGGCCGCATCCGAGGACTCGCCCCAGCTGATTTCGATGATGCGCTCCGGGTGGCGCTGGTTCAGCCCGAGGAAGTTGCCGCAATCCTGGCGATGGATGCTCACGCCGCGGCCCTGCGTGATGTAGCCGACGATCGGCTCCGGGGGCACGGGGCGGCAGCAGCGGGCGTAATTGCATAACAGGTCCCCGACACCGGAGACCGCCACCGCGTCGGGGCCCGCCGACTTGCGCCGCGGCCGCCGGGGTCGGATGCGCTCGGACATCTCCTTGCCGCGAATGTGCTGCAGCGCCGTGGCGATCGATGCCGACGTGAGGTCGCCCGCGCCAAGCGCGACCGAAAGCGCATCGGTGTCTGAGTGCTTGAGCTGCTTCGCTATCGTGTCCGTGGGTACGTCCTTGACGTTGAGACGCACGAGTTCGCGATCGAGTATCTCGCGCCCCTGGCGCAGGTGCTGGTCACGGTCCTGGTGCCGGAACCAGCTGCGAACCTTGGCACGCGCGCGTGCACCTGCCAGGTAGCCGAGTTTCGGGCTGAGCCAGTCGCGGCTGGGCTGTGGCTGGCTGCCCGTGATGATCTCGATCTGGTCGCCGTTCTTGATACGGTAGGTGAGGGGGACGATGCGGCCGTTGACCTTGGCGCCGCGGCAGCGGTGTCCGACCTGCGTATGCACGTGATAGGCAAAGTCGAGCGGCGTCGCATTGGCGCACAGTTCGACGACGTCGCCTTTCGGACTGATCGCGTAGACGCGGTCCTCGAAAAAATCATCGCGAATCTGGTCGAGCAGGTCGGCGCCGTCGCCGCTCGGCTCGAGCAACTGTCGCAGGAAGCGGATCTTCTGGTCGAATGCGGCCTGCGAACCGCCGCCTTCCTTGTAGCGCCAGTGCGCAGCGACGCCCAGCTCGGCATGACGATGCATGTCGTGCGTGCGAATCTGGATCTCGACGGTCTTGCCCTCGGGGCCCATGACCGCCGTGTGCAGCGAGCGGTAGTCGTTGTCCTTGGGATTAGCGATGTAGTCGTCGAATTCCCCGGGGATGTACGACCAGAGATTGTGGACGATGCCGAGCGCCGCATAGCAGTCGCTGACCGACTCGACGAGCACGCGGACGGCGCGAATGTCGTAAAGTGCCTCGATGCCGCGGTCCTTGCGCTGCATTTTCCGATAAATGCTGTAGATGTGTTTCGGGCGTCCGGAAATCTCGGCCCGGATGCCCTGCGCCTCCAATTCTGCCGACAGCACGCGCTGGAAGTCCTCGATGAACGAGACGCGCTCCTCGCGTTTTTCGTGCAGCGCGGCGGCGATCTTGGCGTAGGTGTCCGGCTCGGTGTAACGGAACGCGAGGTCCTCGAGTTCCCATTTGAGTTGCCAGACACCGAGCCGGTTGGCCAGTGGCGCGAAGATCTCGCGGGTCTCGACGGCCAGCGCCTCCTGGATCGCGCGCGGGGCCCGTTTTGCCTCGCGCAGCCGGTGCAACTGGTCGGCGATGCGCACGAGTACGAGGCGCACGTCCGAAACCACCGCGAGCAACATCTTGCGCAGGGCCTCCGATTGCTGGACGGCGAGCGCCTCGCCGGGCTGCCAGTGCCGCGGCAACGAGAACTGATCGAGTTGCCCCAAACCGATAATAAATCGAGAAATATCTCCTAACTCATCGTTTTCCAGAGCTTTTTCATCGAGAAAGCCGTCACGAAACAGCGGGTAGACGCGCACGGCGGCGAGAATACCGTCGGGCAGGCCGAACGATTCGACGATCGCCGCGACGTCGCGTCCTTCGGCGATGCTGTCCGCCAGGCCGTCCTGGTTGGGCAACCGGGCGAGACGCTCGCTAACGCTCGCAATGACACTGTCGGGGGTGGGGATTTCGGTGTTGGGAGCCGACATGGTGCGGGCTGCTTCCTTAAGTGCCGTTCGCGACAATTCCCGCTATCATACGCGCAGTTTCGGCGCGCCGGCGCGGCCGAAGCTGAATCTTGGGCAATCGGCAAATAGGTAACAATGGCGGGACACAGTAAGTGGGCGAACATCCAGCATCGGAAGGGCGCCCAGGACAAGAAGCGCGGCAAGCTGTTCACGAAGCTGATTCGCGAGATCACGGTAGCCGCGAAAATGGGCGGCAGCGACCTCGACGCGAATCCGCGGCTCCGGCTGGCCGTGGACAAGGCGAAGAGCCAGTCGATGCCGAAGGACAACATCGAGCGCGCGATCAAGCGCGGCGCGGGCGAGTCCGACGGCGAGGACTTCTTCGAGGTCCGCTACGAAGGTTATGGCCCCGGCGGCACGGCCGTCATGGTCGATTGCCTGACGGACAACCGTAACCGCACGGTTGCGGACGTACGACACGCATTCACGAAGTTCGGCGGCAATCTCGGCGCCGACGGCTCGGTCAATTACCTGTTCGACAAGGTCGGCCAGTTGATGTATCCGCCCAAGAGCGATGAAGAGGCCATTATGGAGGCCGCGATCGAGGCGGGGGCCGAAGACGTACTCGTCGACGACGACGACGGCTCGATCGAGGTGCTGACGGCGCCCGAGGATTTCGAAGACGTCCGCGACTCGATGGTTTCGGCGGGTCACAAAGCCGAATCGGCGGAGGTGACGATGCGCGCCTCGACGAGTGCGGATCTCGGCGTCAAGGAAGCGAGTTCGATGGTCAAGATGCTCGAAACGCTCGAGGATCTCGACGACGTGCAGGAAGTTTATTCGAACGCTGATATCAGCGAAGACATACTGGAACAACTCTGAGACGGCCTTGACCGATAGACAGAGAATTCTCGGCATCGATCCGGGCTCGCGCCTGACCGGCTTCGGCGTGCTGGACTTCGTCGGCGACGCGCCGACGTACGTTACGAGCGGGACCGTCAAGAGCGTGGACGGCGGTTTTGCCGACCGCCTGCGCCAGATCTTCGAGTCGATCGGCGGCATCGTCGCCGAGTTCAGCCCCGACATCGTCGCGATCGAGAGCGTCTTCATGCACAAGAACGCGAGCAGCGCGCTGAAACTGGGTCATGCGCGCTCGGCGGCGCTGTGCGCCACTTTTGAGCAGGGCATCGACGTGTTCGAGTATGCGCCGCGTGAGATCAAGCAGGCCGTCGTCGGCACGGGGTCCGCGACGAAGAGTCAGGTGCAGCACATGGTCGTGTCGATACTGCAACTCGACGGCACGCCGGCGCCGGACGCCGCTGATGCACTGGCCGCGGCGCTGTGTCACGGCAACCAGAGGCGATTGCACGCACAGCTCGGCACCGGCAACCGGATCGCGGGGCTACGATGATCGGTTCGCTGCGAGGGCGGCTCACGGCCAAGCAGGCACCCTCGATCGTGGTCGAGTGCAGCGGCGTCGGTTACGAGGTCGAGACGCCGATGTCGACGTTCCTGGATTTGCCGAAACCCGGCACCGAGATATTCCTGCATACGCACTTGCTCGTGCGCGAAGATGCCCAGATCCTGTACGGGTTCGCGACCGAGGAGGAGCGTTCCCTGTTCCGGACGTTGCTCAGGGTCAATCGCGTCGGCGCCAGGATGGCGCTGGGCGTACTCTCGGCGATGACGGCGACCGATTTCCGGCGTTGTGTCGAGTACGAGGACGCGGCGGCCTTGGCCAAGGTGCCGGGCATCGGCAAGAAGACGGCCGAGCGCCTGATCATGGAAATGCGCGACAAGGTCGGCGAGGTCGGCGCACCGTCGCTGCCGGGCCAGAAGATCGATGTCGGTTCGAGTGCGCGCGCGGAGGCGTTCGACGCGCTCGTCGCGCTCGGCTACAAGGCAAACGAGGTCAATCGCCTGTTCGGCAAGCTCGACATTGACGGCCTGTCCGCCGAGGACATCATCCGCCAGGCGCTTAAGCAGGCGGCCGCGTAATGGCCAACGTCGAACACGACCGGCTGTCATCGGCCGATTGCGCCCCGGCCGAGAAGGCGTTCGATCGCGCGATCCGGCCGAAGACGCTGGCCGACTACCGCGGCCAGCCGGCCGTCAGCGAGCAAATGGCCGTGTTCATCGAGGCGGCGCGGCGGCGGGAGGAAGCGCTCGATCACGTGCTCATCTTCGGTCCGCCGGGCCTCGGCAAAACTACCCTGGCGCACATCGTCGCCAACGAACTGGGCGTCAACCTGCGCCACACCTCGGGGCCCGTGCTCGAACGTCCGGGCGATCTCGCGGCGATCCTTACCAACCTCGAACCCAACGACGTCCTGTTCGTCGACGAGATTCATCGCCTGAGCCCGGTCGTCGAGGAGGTGCTGTATCCGGCGATGGAGGATTTCCAGCTCGACATCATGATCGGCGAGGGGCCGGCAGCCCGTTCGATCAAGCTCGACCTGACGCCGTTCACACTGGTCGGCGCGACGACCCGCGCGGGACTGCTGACGTCGCCGCTCAGGGACCGCTTTGGCATCGTGCAGCGTCTGGAGTTCTACTCGACCCGGGACCTGGAGCGCATTGCGCACCGCTCGGCCGGCATCCTGAACCTGCCGATCGACGACGCGGGTGCCCGCGCCATCGCGACGCGTTCGCGCGGCACGCCGCGCATCGCCAACCGGCTGCTGCGCCGCGTGCGCGATTTCGCCGAGGTCGAAGGCGACGGCACCGTGACCGGCGCACTCGCGGAGCGCGCCATGGACGTGCTGCAGGTGGATCCGAGCGGGTTCGACGCCATGGACCGGCGCCTGCTGCGCACGATCATCGACAAGTTCGACGGCGGCCCGGTCGGCATCGAAAGCCTGGCCGCGGCCATCGGCGAAGAGCGCGGCACGATCGAGGACGTGCTCGAGCCCTACCTGATCCAGCAGGGCTACATGATGCGCACCTCGCGCGGCCGCGTTGCGACGAAAACTGCGTACCTGCACTTCGGCCTGACGCCGCCGCAGGGCGCCGTCAACGAGGAACTGCCCCTTGAGTAATGCGCAACCCTTCGAGTTGCCGGTCCGCGTTTATTACGAGGACACGGATGCGCAGGGCGTCGTCTACTATGCGAACTATTTCCGCTTCATGGAACGGGCGCGAACCGAATGGTTGCGTGCGCTCGGCGTCGACATGGTGCGATTGCAGGATATCGAACGACGCATTTTCGTGGTGGCGGAGGTTAACGCGAAATTCCATGCGCCGGCGCGGCTCGGCGATGACCTCGTCGTGACGGCACGACTCGCCGGCCTGACGCGCGCGTCGTTCGACATCGAACAGAGGATTCATCGAAACAACATCGACGGCGACTTGCTGATCAGCGGCATCGTCAAGGCGGCGTACCTGGACGCCGACTCGATGCGGCCGAAACGCGTGCCGCCGTCCATCTTCGGGGAAAAGTCATTATGACCGCAGATTTGTCCGTAACCGGATTGTTGCTCGACGCAAGCATACCCGTGCAGATCGTGATGCTATTGCTGGTCGGCGCATCGCTCGTGTCCTGGAGCATCATCTTCACGAAGCGGCGCCTGATCCGGCGCACGCGCGAGGCCTCGGACGAGTTCGAGGCCTCGTTCTGGTCGGGCGGAGATCTCAATACGCTGTACCAGAGCGCCACGCGCACGAAGGGCGGGGTCGTCGGCATGGCCAGCATTTTCGAGTCTGGATTCCGCGAGTTCAATCGCGCCCTGCAGGCCGGCGGCAACACGCCCGAGAAGATCATCGAAGAGTGCCGCCGCGGCATGCGTGTCGCGCAGATGCGCGAGGTGGACCGGCTCGAGCAGAACCTCGCCACCCTCGCGACGATCGGCTCCACGAGTCCCTATGTCGGCCTGTTCGGCACGGTCTGGGGCATCATGGTGGCGTTCATGGAGATCGGCAGCCAGCAGACCGCGACCCTGGCCGTCGTGGCGCCGCCGATCGCCGAAGCCTTGATTGCGACGGCCATGGGCCTGTTCGCGGCGATCCCGGCCGTCATTGCCTACAATCGCTACGCCGACAAGGTCGTGCGCCTCGAGTACCGCTACGACGGATTCACCGAGGAATTCTCGAGCATCCTGCACCGCCACGCGCGCGCGCGGCAGGGAGGCTGACATGCCCGCGGCGAAACAGAAACGCAGGCTCATCGGCGAGATCAACGTCGTGCCCTACATCGACGTCATGCTCGTGTTGCTGGTCATCTTCATGGTCACGGCGCCGCTGCTCACGCAGGGCATTGAGGTCGACCTGCCGAAGGCCAACGCCGAACCGATCCAGACGCCGCCGGACCACGATCCGCTCGTGCTGAGCGTCGATGCGGCAGGCAACTTCTACATCAATGCCGGGGACAACGAGGACCAGCCGCAGGGCGGTGACGAGATCCTGCGGCGCATCGGGATCGTGCTCGGCGAGAAGCCGGAGACGCCGATGTTCGTCAAGGCGGACCGGGCCGTGCCGTATGGCCACGTCGTGGGTGCCATGGTGCTGCTGCAACGGGCCGGGGCCGACAACATCGGCTTCGTGACCGACCCGCTGGACACGTACCCGATACCGGAGTAGCCCGCCGCGTGAGTCGCGCCAGCAAGAATATCGGTCCGGTCGGGCTCTCGGTCCTGCTGCACCTGCTGATCTTCGGCTCGATGATCGTCGCGGTCGATTACGCGCGCCCGACGCCATTTACGCCGCTCGTCGTCAAGGCGACCCTCGTGCAGGAGATTCCCGAGCAGTCGCCGCCGCCGCGCGTGGTGGAACCCGAGCCCGAACCCGAGCCGGAGCCCGAACCCGAACCCGAGCCGGAGCCCGAGCCCGAGCCCGAGCCGGAGCCCGAGCCCGAGCCCGACAACAGCGAGGAACTCAGGCGCCAGGCCGAAGAAGAACAACGCCGCCTGGACGCGCTGCTGGAGCAGCAGCGCCTCGACGAACTGAAGAAGAAAGAGGAACTGGAGCGCAAGCAGCGCGAGCGCGAAGAGGCCGAGCGCAAGAAACGCGAGGAAGAGGAGAAGGAACGCAAGCGCGAGGAAGCCGAGCGCAAACGCCAGGAAGACGTGCGGCGCCAGCAGGAGGAAAACGAGCGGCGTCGTCGCGAAATGGAGGCCGAGGAACGGGCCATGGAGATGGAGGCGGAGGAACGCCGGCTCGCGGCGCGGAACTCGGCCGAAATGGCCGCGTACCAGTACGCGATCGCGCAAAAAGTTCGTCGCAGCTGGGCCGTGCCGGCCAGCGCCGGGCCGGAAACGCGCTGCAGCGTCCGGGTGACGCAACTCCCGGGCGGCGAGGTGGTCGGAGTGAACATCATCAGCTGTAACGGCGACGAGGCCGTCCGGCGGTCGGTCGAGGCGGCCATTCGCAAGGCGTCGCCGTTGCCCGAACCGTCGGATCCGGACCTGTTCGACCGCAATTTAACGTTAAACTTGACGCTCGAAAGAGACGACTGAGCCAAATAGGGGACAGTGTGCTGAAACAATATCGAATCCTCGCCTTGCTGGGCCTGCTCGCCGCGGGCGCCACGCAGGCCGAACTGGTCATCGACGTACAGGGCATCGCGCAGCCCACACCCGTGGCCATCGTGCCGTTCGGCTGGGAGGGGCGCGCGCCCGAAGCCCCGCTCGACGTGACGCGGGTCATTACGGACGACCTGCGCCGCAGCGGCCGCTTCGACCCGATCGGCGAAGACAAGATGCTGCAGAAGCCGACGGACGGTGCCGACGTCGATTTCCAGGACTGGAGCTTCGTCGGCGTCGAGGCCGTCGTCGTCGGCAAGGTGATCCAGACCGGCGACAACGGCTACACGCTGCAGTTCCAGCTGTTCGACGTCTTCGGCCGCCGCCAGCTGGTCGGCTTCCGCATGCCCGACGTCACGCGCTCGACGATGCGTGGCGCGGCCCATCGCGCGGCCGACATGATTTACGAGAAGCTGACGGGCATCAAGGGCGTGTTCGGGACGCGCGTCGCCTATGTCACGGCGAAGCAGCAGGGCAACGGCCGGCTGTATTCGCTCGTCGTGTCGGACCAGGACGGCTTCAACGAACACACGATCATGGAGAGCACGGATCCGATCATGTCGCCGGCGTGGTCGCCCGACAGCCGCCAACTCGCCTACGTCTCGTTCGAAGGCAACCAGTCGTCGATCTGGGTGCAGACGCTGCGCACGGGCAATCGCTTCCGTGTGTCATCGAAACCCGGCATCAACGGGGCGCCGTCCTTTTCGCCGGACGGCCGCAAGCTCGTCATCACGCTAGGTGGCGTGGACGGCAACCTCGATATTCACGTGCTGGATATCAACTCGCGGCGCACGACCCGCCTGACGACGCACCGGGCCATCGACACGGAGGGTTCGTGGTCGCCGGACGGACGCCACATCTACTTCACGTCGGATCGCAGCGGCGGCCCGCAGGTCTACCGCGTCGCCGCGACGGGCGGAACGCCCGAGCGCGTGACCTTCGACGGGAGTTATAATGCGCGCCCGCGCCTGTCCGAGGACGGTTCGAAACTGGCCATGGTGCACAACGACCGGGGCAACTACCGCATCGCGGTCATGGATCTCGAGCGCAAGGATCTCCTGGTACTGTCGACGGGGCGCCAGGACGAGAGTCCGAGCTTCGCGCCGAACAGCGACATCCTGATCTACGCGACGCGCGAGGGCCGCAACGGGGTGCTCGAGACCGTGTCGGCCGACGGGCTGATTCGGCAGAAGATGGCCTCGCGGGCCGGCGGCGATGTCCGCGAGCCGGTGTGGTCGCCGTTTCCGAAGTACTGATTTACTTTAA
>JBFJQO010000021.1:0-15903 GCA_041616535.1 Woeseiaceae bacterium
GCGCTGGCGGATCCCGAGCTGAACGCGTATCTGTTGCAACGGCAAACGCCGTCTTCAGAGTCCACCGCGCGTGTCATCGAACGCATACTCGGCCGACCTCCGGCCTGATCCAACGCTGCGCCGTGTCGTTTTCGTTTCCGGTATCCTCCTCGGACTCGTCGGGCTCGGCGTCATCGTCACGCTGGACACGGGACTCGCGGGGCGCGGGGTACTCGCGGCTGCGTGGACGCTGAGTGTCGTGCGGGAGACCCGCGGCCTGCATCGCGCCTGGCGGATCTGCCACGGGATCCGCGTGTTCCCGGGAGGCGCCGTCGAGATCCTCGGACCGGACGACGACGCGTCACCCGGCCGCCTCGTCGGCGGCGGCGTGCTGCTGGGCCGGCTCGGGTGGATCAGGCTGCAACGCCACGACGGCCCGGTGTTTGCGGAACCTATCTGCGGCGATCGCAGGCGGGACCGCGACTGGCGCCGGCTTCACGTAATCTGGAGGCACTTTGGCGCCTAGCGACTTAGCTGCTAGCATGCTCTTTGCTCAGGAAAAAACGGACAATTCGGCGAGTGCCGGGGCAATTCATCGGAGCCGGGCGGACCGGTGTCACAGAACAAAGATGAATAAGGCGGAATTTCGAGAACTAATCGCCCCGGTGCCGGTCTATCCCGGTGTCGGCAGGGTGCGTGGCGATTCCGGCGAGCGAGCCTGAATGTCGAGCCAGTCCTCCGATAAGAAGCTGGTCAGGCGGGTCCAGAGGGGTGACAAGGGTGCCTTCGACCTGCTGGTGCTGAAGTACCAGCACAAGATTGTAAACCTGGTGATGCGATATGTGCGGGATCCCGAACTGGCGCTCGACATTACCCAGGAAGCGTTCATCAAGGCTTACCGGGCGCTGCCGCGGTTTCGCGGCGACAGCGCGTTTTACACCTGGATGTACCGGATCGCCGTGAACACGGCAAAGAACCATCTGGCCGCGCAGCGGCGTCGCCCGATGGACGTCGAGCTCGACCTGCAGGATCCGGAGCAGTATGACCTGCACGCCAAGCTCAAGGAGACGGACACTCCCGAGGGAGTGACGCTCAGTAACGAATTGAAGGAAACGGTGGAACGTGCCATCGCGGCATTGCCGGAAGATCTCAGAACGGCAATCATCCTGCGCGAACTGGACGGCATGAGCTACGAGGAAATAGCACAGACCATGGAGTGCCCGGTGGGCACCGTCAGGTCGCGAATTTTCCGGGCGCGGGACGCGATCGCGAAGAAGATCGGGCCGCTGAATCGGTAGTGGAAGGGCGTAAGCCCTGTGCGGGTGAAGAATGAACGACGCAATAAGAATGCAGATTTCCGCCTTCGTGGACGGCGAATTGCCGGATGCGGAAGCGGACCTTTTGCTGCGCAGAATGGGTCAGGATGCGGAACTGCGGCGTAAAGCCGCCGAGTACCTCGAGATCGGCCGCGTGATGCGGGGCGAACAGTCCATCGCCGGAATCTCGCGCCTGCAGGAGCGTATCGCGGCCGGCATCGACGATCGGCCGTTCGACGGCGGTGAGACGATTGCCGAGCCCGCAACGGGCCGCTCGATGCGGCCGCTGATCGGGGTCGCCGTCGCGGCCTCCGTTGCACTCATCGCGCTGTTCGGGCTGCAGCTGACGCCCGGCGTCGACGGTACGGCCGAACCCGTCAACAACGTCGCCGAGGTTGCCGAGGATTCGTCGTACACGGTGCCGCAGCCGATCGACGAGCAGCTGCGCCAGTATTACCTGAGCCATGGCGCGTCGTCGTCGGAGCTCGGCGCCAACAGCATCAATGCGCGGCTCGTCACCCTGCGCCTCACCGAGGAAGGGCTGGCCGACGATGAAGAGCAGCCGGCCGCGGACGCGGCCGACGAGAACCCGACGCAGCCGTAATGCAGTTTACGGCATTCAAGAACGCAGCCTGGCCCGTCGTGGTCGCGGCTCAGTTATCCTGCAGTGCCACCGCCCAGGCCGAACGCATCGAGCCGAACGAATGGCTGAGCCGCATGGGCGCTGCCGTGCAGCGGACGAGCTACGAGGGTACGGTAATCCGCATCCAGAATGGCAAAGCCGAGGCCCTCAAGGTCATGCATACGGTCAGCGACGGCGTCGTCCGTGAAAAGGTCGTCGCCCAGGAGGGCAACGGCATCGAGATTATCCGCCACGGCAACGAGGTGCATTGCATCCTGCCCGATCGCAAGTCGGTGCTCGTCGAGGAGTGGGACGACCAGTCGACGTTGTTCTCGACCTTGCCGTCGAGCGAGGTGCGCTTTGGCAGCGAGTACGACGTGTCGGTCGTTCGCGAGGAGCGCGTGGCCGGGCGCCAGGCGGTCCTCGTCGCGATTCGTCCCCACGACAGCTACCGTTACGGTCACCGCATCTGGCTGGACGTCGAGACGGCATTTCCGCTGCAGACGCAGCTCATCGACGAGGACGGTTCGGCCATCGAGCAGGTCATGTTTGCCGATATCACCCTCAACAAGGAAATCGAGGCGAGTGCGCTCGCGCCGACGGTGAGTACCGAAAATTTTCGCTGGTTCAACCAGCCGTCGCGCCACGTGAGCCGTGCCATCGACACCGACTGGCAGAGCAGCGACCTGCCGCAGGGATTCCGTGCCGTCTCGACGCATGCCGAACAAATTCCGGGTAGCGAGGATGTCACGACAACGCACATCCTGTTCAGCGACGGCCTGGCAAACGTGTCGGTCTTCATCGCGCCGGCCGACGACGGGACGATCGCCGGCCCGTCGCGCGTCGGCGGATCCAACTCGTACACGGCGATCGTCGACGACCATCGCGTTACCGCGGTCGGCGAAGTCCCGGGCGTGACTGTCGAGCAAATCGCGACGACGATGAGCTCTCGCTGACAGCCGCTGAGGTAGACTCGGGTCATGGAAGGTCCCCGCGGTCGAGTCCTGTCCCTGCATCGCGAAACCGAGCCGGCCCGTGCGCTCGTCGAGATCCGTGCGGCGTTGCGTTGCGCGCGTTGTGCGGCGGGCAAGGGTTGCGGCGCCGGCGCCCTCGGGGGTGACGGCAAGCTGCAACGCGTCGACGCGCTGATCGCGGGCGGTGTCGACATCAGCGAAGGCGACGAAGTGCGCGTCGAACTGGCGCCGAACAATGTCCTCGCGGCGGCGTCGATCGTCTACGGCTTACCGCTGGCCGGCGCGGTCACGGGGGCCGGAGTTGCCTGGGGCTGGGGCGCCGGGGACGCATGGGCCGCACTGGCGGCATGCGCCGGCGCCGCAGTCGGCATCGCCGTCGGCCGGCTGCGCCTGCGGCGGGCCGATTGCCTGCGGCGATTCACGCCCGTCGTCACGGCGAGACTCGCCGGTGCGGGTGACTGAATGGACAGGCTGTGCGTGTACAGCCGGCAAGGCTGCCACCTGTGCGAGGTCCTGATCGAGGAATTGCTGACGTTGGTCGATGGAAAGCTGCAGCTCGAGATTCGCGACATCGACACCAATCCCGACTGGCACGAGCGCTTCTGGGCCGACATCCCGGTGGTCGAATATGGCGGCGAGGTGCTCTGTATGCATTTTCTCGATCGCGCGGCGATAACAGGTATACTTCGCCGCTGATCTCGCCGGGCTGCCCGCTGCGGGCACCGGGTTTCCCTTAGAAATGAAGCATATACGCAATTTCTCGATTATCGCGCACATCGACCACGGCAAGTCGACGCTGGCCGATCGCTTCATCCAGATGTGCGGCGGCCTGTCGGATCGCGAGATGGCCGAGCAGGTGCTCGACTCGATGGACCTCGAGCGCGAGCGCGGTATCACGATCAAGGCGCAGAGCGTGTCGCTCGACTACACGGCGCCGGGCGGCGAGACGTACCAGCTGAATTTCATCGACACGCCGGGCCACGTGGATTTCTCTTATGAGGTGTCGCGCTCGCTGGCCGCCTGCGAGGGTGCGCTGCTGGTCGTGGATGCGGCGCAGGGTGTCGAGGCGCAGAGCGTCGCCAATTGCATTACTGCGATCGACCAGGGGCTCGAGGTCTTGCCGGTCCTGAACAAGATAGACCTGCCGGCTGCCGAACCGGAGCGTGTCGTCGCGGAAATCGAGGACATCATCGGCATCGACGCCCAGGACGCGGTACGCGTCAGCGCGAAGACCGGGCAGGGCGTAGACGAGCTGCTCGGCAAGCTCGTCGAGTTCATCCCGCCGCCCGAAGGCGATCCCGACGCGCCGCTGCAGGCGCTTATCATCGACTCGTGGTTCGATAACTACGTAGGCGTCGTTTCGCTCGTGCGCGTCGTCAACGGGTCGCTGCAAAAGCGCAGCAAGATCACCGTGATGTCCACGGGTGTTTCCTACAACGCGGACCGGGTCGGCGTCTTTACTCCGAAGATGGCGGACCGCGACGAATTGCGCACGGGCGAGGTCGGCTACGTCATCGCCGGTATCAAGGAAATCTACGGCGCCCCGGTCGGCGACACGTTGACGAGCACGCGGCAGCCCTGCGAGGCGTCGCTACCCGGGTTCAAGCAAGTCCAGCCGCGCGTCTTTGCGGGGCTGTTCCCGATCAACTCGGATGACTACGAGAGTTTCCGTGAGGCCTTGCAGAAGTTGCGGCTCAACGATGCCGCACTGCATTTCGAGCCCGAGACATCGGCCGCACTGGGCTTCGGATTTCGCTGCGGATTCCTCGGCATGCTGCACATGGAAATCGTCCAGGAACGGCTCGAGCGTGAATACGACCTCGAACTGATCACGACGGCGCCGACCGTCGTGTTCGAAGTCGTCGACAGCAAGGGCGAAGTCCATCTCGTCGACAATCCGTCGAAGTTGCCACCGGCCAACGACATCGAGGAGCTGCGCGAGCCGATCATCGCGGCGAATATCCTCGTGCCGGAGGACTATGTCGGCGCCGTCATCAAGCTGTGCGTCGAGAAACGCGGCGTGCAATCGCATTTGCGTTATCTCGGCGGCCAGGTGTCGATTGAATACGAGCTGCCGATGGCCGAGGTTGTGCTGGATTTCTTCGATCGGCTGAAGTCGGTGAGCCGCGGCTTCGCGTCCTTCGACTATCATTTCCTGCGTTTCCAACCCGCACGGCTCGTGCGCCTCGATTTGCTGATCAACGGCGATAGGGTCGACGCGTTGTCGATCATCGTGCACAAGGAAAATTTGAGAACTCGTGGGCGCGAACTGGTCGAAAAGATGAGAGAATTGATTCCTCGACAGATGTTCGACGTTGCGATCCAGGCGGCTGCCGGGAGCCAGATCATCGCGCGCAGCAACGTCAAGGCGCTGCGCAAGAACGTGACGGCCAAGTGCTATGGTGGCGACGTGTCGCGCAAGCGCAAGCTGCTCGAGAAGCAAAAAGCGGGCAAGAAACGCATGAAACAGGTCGGGTCCGTCGAAATACCGCAGGAGGCGTTTCTCGCCGTGTTGCGGGTTGAAAAGTGAGTAAATGTCTTGGTTCTTAATCTGGCACTGATACTGACCGTCCTGACGTTGTTCACAGGCGTTGTCGTGGCGCTCGACAAGTTCTCCTGGAAGACGGCGGAGCGCGACAACCGCGAGGCGCCACCGGGTGCGCGAGAGACGCTGGTCGAGTATTCGAGGTCGTTCTTTCCTGTGCTGTTGTTCGTGCTCGTCATACGGTCGTTCGTGTTCGAACCGTTCCGTATTCCGTCCGGCTCGATGATGCCGACCCTGCTCGAAGGCGATTTCATCTTTGTGAAAAAATATTCCTACGGCCTGCGGCTGCCCGTTACCGAGACCAAGATCGTCGAGACGGGCGAACCGAGACGCGGCGACGTCGTCGTGTTCCGGCTGCCGACCGACCCGAGTGTCAATTACATCAAGCGGATCATCGGGCTGCCGGGCGACACCGTGGTCTACGAACGTCATCGCCTCACGATCAACGGCGAGACGATTCCGCTGCAGCCGAACGAGGCAAGTACCTGGAATGCGCCGGTGTACATCGAGGATCTCAACGGACGCGTGCACGATATTCTCGTCATGAATCCCGAGTATTCGACGCGCGACAATACGTACCGGGTCCCCGAGGGTCACTATTTCGTGATGGGGGACAATCGCGACCGCAGCAAGGACAGCCGTTTCATCGGTGCGATTCCCGAGGAATTCCTTGTCGGCGAGGCCGTCCGCATCTGGATGCACTTCGTCCCCTGGAACATGCCCGACTGGGGGCGCATCGGCAGCAAAATCGAATAATGTGGTGCCAGTCACTGATTTGGCCGCTAGAATTGCGATACGTTGCGCAGGACAATGCTCAGGGCGCTTGTACAGGCAGGACGGAGACACAGGTATGTCATTGAGTTACCTTGAAAAACGACGAAACAGGCAGCGTCAGGCCGGCATGACCATGCTGGGCCTGATCATCCTCGCCGTCTTCGTCGGCCTGTTCGCGTTCGCCGGCATTCGCCTGGCTCCTGTGTACCTGAACTACATGAAGGTCGTGGGCGTCGTGGACGGCGTCGCCGCCGAACTCGACGGCGGGAACGCGAGCCGGGCGGAAATTCGCAGTTCGATATCTCGTCGCTTTGACATCGAAAGCATCGGCGAGATCTCGGCGAAGGACGTCAAGGTGACCAAGGTGGCCGAAGGCCACGAGGTCGCTGCGACGTACTCGCACAAGGCGCCGTTCATCGCGAACGTCTCGTTCGTCGTGGATTTCGACAAGAGAGCGACAATCCGCCGCTAATCATGCGGGGCGCCGGGCCGGCCCGGCAGCAATAGAGCGATTACATTGGACAAGGCCGAGACCTGGCTCGACAAGACTCTGCGCTACCGGTTCGACGATACGAACCTCTTCGAGCGGGCGCTCACCCACCGCAGCGCAGACGGCCTTAACAACGAGCGTCTCGAATTCCTCGGCGATGCCGTGCTCGATTTCGTCATTTCCGAAGCCTTGTGCGCGTTGCGCCCGGACGCGTCCGAGGGTGATCTCAGCCGCTTGCGAGCGTCGCTCGTCAGGGATACGTCGCTCGCCGGCATTGCCACCGATCTCGGGCTCGGCGAGCACATCATCCTCGGCACCGGTGAGCGCAAAAGCGGCGGGTACCGCCGCAAGTCGATCCTGGCCGACGCGCTCGAGGCAATCTTCGGCGCAGTCTATCTCGACGCCGGGTTCGACGCGGCGAAAGCGATGATCGAAAGCGTCTTTGCCCAACGGCTCGCCGAGCTTCCGGATGCCGGGGACCTGCGCGACCCCAAGACGCGGCTCCAGGAATGGCTGCAGGCGCGCAAGCTGAATTTGCCGGACTACGAACTCGTCGACGTGACGGGCAAGGCGCACGCGCAAACGTTTTCGGTAACATGTACGGTCAACGAGTTGTCGCAGACGACCGAAGGGCAGTCGACAACGCGGCGCAAGGCGGAACAGGATGCCGCCCGGCGTATGCTCGAGCGCCTGTCGGGGTCACGGCCGTGAGCGACTATCGTTGCGGACTCGTTGCGGTGATCGGCCGACCGAATGTCGGCAAGTCGACGATGATCAATGCGATCATGGGCCGCAAGGTAAGCATCGTCACGGCCAAGCCCCAGACGACGCGCCATCGAATCCTCGCCGTGCATACGACGGACGACGCACAGGTCGTTTTCGTCGATACCCCGGGGCTGCATCGCAAGGCGGGCAAGGCGATGAACAGGCTGATGAACCGGACGGCGGCGAATGCGCTTGCGGACGCCGACGTCGTGTTGTTCGTCAGTGACGCGAGCCACTGGACGAGCGACGACGGCGCCGTGGTCGAGCGACTGCGCAACGTCAAAGCGCCCGTGATTGCGGTTCTGAACAAGGTCGACATGGTGCACCCGAAGGAAAAACTGCTCGATGCCATGGCGCTGATGTCGGCGCGCCTCGATTTTGCGGAGATCGTGCCGCTGTCCGCGCTCAAGGGCGACAACCTCGAGCAGCTCGTCGACATGCTGCCGTCGTTCCTGCCCGAGTCCCCGCCGCTGTTTCCCGAGGATATGCACACGGACCGCAGCCGCGAGTTTCATGCGGCCGAAGTCATCCGCGAAAAACTGACGCTGATGCTGCACCAGGAGCTGCCCTACGGACTGACCGTGCAGGTCGAGCGTTTCCTCGAAGAGGACGGCGGCATCACGATCCACGCGATCATCTGGGTCGAGCGGGACAGCCAGAAGGGCATCGTCGTCGGCCGCGGCGGCAGCACGCTGAAACGCATCGGGCGCGCCGCGCGTGTCGAACTCAAGGAACAGCTCGGCTGCAGAGTGCACCTCGAGTTGTGGGTCAAGGTCAAGTCGAACTGGGCCGATAACGAACAGGACCTGATGAGTCTCGGCTACGAGGCGCCTTGACGGGCCGATGAGCAAGCGCGTCCAACAGGAACCCGGTTACATCCTGCATCACCGGCCGTTTCGCGATACCAGCCAGATTCTCGACGTGCTGACACGCGACCACGGCAAGATTGCACTCGTTGCACGCGGCAGCCGCGGTGCGCGCTCGCGACTCGCGGGTATGCTGCGGCCGTTCCTGCCGCTGCGCGTGTCGTGGGTCGCCCGCTCGGATCTCGGCACGCTGACCGGCGCCGAAACCGCCGGCCCGCCCGCCGGCTTGCAGGGCGACGCGCTGCTCGCCGCCTACTACGTCAACGAGCTGCTGCTGCACTTCCTGCACCGCTTCGACCCGCAGCCAGAGATCTTTGCGCTGTATACGGACGTGATCCGGGCGCTCGGTTCGCGTGTCGAGGTCGCGGCGACCCTGCGCGCCTTCGAACTCGAGCTGCTCGGCTTGCTCGGCTACGCCGTCAGCCTCGAAACCGTCGCGGGTACCGACGAAGCGATCGACCCCGACCGGAGCTATGACTACCGTGTCGAGCAGGGCCCGGTGCCGGTGTCCCGTTCCGCGGGGCCGCTCGTGTTCGGCGGCGCGGCGCTGCTCGGTATCGCCGCGCGGCAATTCGACGACGGCGATATCCTGAAGTCCGCGGGCCGCCTCCTGCGCAGCGTCATTACCTATCATCTCGGGGGCAAGGAATTACAGAGCCGCAAGGTGCTGCGCGATATTCATCGCGGTAGAATTGCGCCTCCCCAGGACCCCGGGACCGAGCAATGACCGAAACCAGGCCGATTCACCTCGGCGTGAACATCGACCATGTTGCGACGCTGCGGCAGGTGCGCGGCACGCGCTATCCGCGCCCGGCCGAGGCCGCTCGCGTCGCAGAGCAGGCCGGGGCCGACAGCATCACCGTGCACTTGCGGGAGGACAGGCGCCACATCCAGGATCACGATCTCGACGAGATCAACGAGGTCATGCGTACGCATATGAACCTCGAGATGGCCGTGACCGACGAGATGATTGCCATCGCCCGGCGCGTTGCGCCGAGCGATGTGTGCCTGGTTCCCGAAAAGCGCGAGGAACTGACGACCGAGGGCGGGCTCGACGTGGCCGGGCAGACCGACAAGGTCCGTGCCGCCTGCGACGCGCTCGGCGAGGCAGGCATTCGCGTGTCCCTGTTCATCGATCCCGACCGCGAGCAGCTCGACGCGGCGCGAGCCGTCGGTGCGCCGGTCGTCGAGTTGCACACGGGTGGCTACGCAGACAGCGACGGCGACGAGCGGGCCGCGGAACTGGCGCGCATCGTCGATGCGGCCGCCTACGGTCACGGCAAGGGACTCGTCATCAATGCCGGCCACGGCCTGCATTACGAGAACGTCAAGCCGATCGCCTCGATCGAGCAGGTCGTCGAGCTCAACATCGGCCATGCGATCGTTGCACGCGCCGTGTTCGACGGTCTCGCGACGGCGGTCGGCGAGATGAAGCGTCTCATGCTCGAAGCGCGGGCGGAGTAGCGCGTCCGTGATTTTCGGTATCGGTACCGACATCGTCGAACTCAGCCGCGTGCAGGGCATATACGAGCGCTTCGGCGATCATTTCGCCCGGCGCATCCTGATGGAGGAGGAACTCGAGCTGTACCGCAAGGCGAGCGACAAGGTGCGGTTTCTGGCCATGCGATTCGCGGGCAAGGAGGCGACGGTCAAGGCGATGGGCACCGGGTTCGCACACGGCGTGTGGTTGCGCGACGTGGGTATTTTGAACAACGACTGGGGCAGGCCCGTCGTCGTGTGGTCCGAACGCGGCAGCCGCGTCTGCGCGCGTCTCGGCATCGGCAGTGGCCACGTCAGCCTGACGGACGACGCGGGTCTCGTAATGGCCTTCGCGGTCGTCGAGGCGGCAACGGAAAAAAGCTGAGGAGCGCGCATGCATTGTTTCACTTTCGACATCGAGACGGTGCCCGACGTCGAGGCCGGGCGGGTCCTGTACGACCTCGACGGCTTGTCCGACGAGGACATCGCGACGGCCATGACGTTCAAGCGACAGCAAGCGGTCGGTCACGATTTCCTGCCGCTGCACCAGCATCGCGTTGTCGCGATCTCGGTGACGTTTCGCACGGCCGATTCATTCAAGGTGTGGAGCCTCGGCGACGAGGCGTCGGACGAAGCCGAACTCGTGCGGCGTTTCTTCGACGGCATCGACAAGTTTTCCCCCGACCTGGTGTCCTGGAACGGGGGCGGCTTCGACCTGCCCGTGTTGCATTACCGGGCACTCAAGCACGGCATCCAGGCCCCGCGTTACTGGGAAACCGGGGACTCGGACCGCGACTTCAAGTGGAACAACTACCTGAGCCGGTACCACTGGCGGCACGTCGACCTCATGGACGTTCTGGCCAATTTCAATAACCGCGCCTTCGCCAAGCTCGACGAAATCGCCGTCATGCTGGGTTTCCCGGGCAAACTCGGCATGAGCGGCGACAAGGTTTGGGAAAAATTCCTCGAGGGCGGCATTGCCGAGATTCGGGACTACTGCGAGACCGACGTCCTGAATACATGGCTCGTTTACCTGCGCTTCGAATACCTGCGCGGGCACCTCGACGACCGCGACCTCGAACGCGAGTACCGCCTGGTCCGCGGCACGCTGCAGGGCATGAAGCGGCCGCACCTCGACGAATTCCTCGCCGCGTGGCCCGAATAGGCCGATGGCGCGCAGGAAACGACGCGAGCCGGAGACGGCCACGATCACGGCCGTAACCCACGACGGTCGCGGCATCGCGTCAACCGGAGGCAAAAAGGTTTTCGTGGCCGGCGCCCTGCAGGGTGAGACCGTCACCTACAAGCGCCGCAAATTCCGGCGCAATTTCGACGAAGCGGAGTTGCTCGAAGTCCACGAGGCCTCGCCCGATCGGATCACGGCGAAGTGCGAGGCCTTCGGCCGTTGTGGCGGCTGCTCGCTGCAGCACGTCAGTCCGGCGCAGCAACGCGACATCAAGGCGCAGACGCTGCGCGACAACCTCGAGCGCATCGGGCGGGTCGAACCGCGCGCCTGGCTGGAACCAATGACGGGGCCGGTCTGGAACTACCGCCGGCGTGCGCGACTCGCCGTCAAGGATGTGCACGGCAAAGGCAGGGTCCTGGTCGGTTTTCGCGAGCGCCACGCCCCGTTCATCACGGACATGCAGCGCTGCGAGGTACTGGCGCAGCCCGTGGATTCGATGATCGCGGTTCTCAGCGACCTGATCGGAGGCCTCTCGATCCGCGCACGCCTGCCACAGATCGAGGTGGCGGTCGCTGAGAACGCGGTCGCGTTCGTGTTTCGCGTCCTCGACCCGCCGAACGACGAGGACCTGCAGCGGTTCCGCGAATTCGCCGACGCGCACGGCGTCAGGATCTATCTGCAGAGCGGCGGTCTCGATTCGGTGTCTTTGCTCCGGCCCGAGGGCGATCTCGAACCGCTTGCGTACACGCTGCCCGAATTCGACGTGCGCATCGAGTTCGAGCCCGTCGATTTCGTCCAGGTCAATGGCGAGATCAATCGGCGCATGGTGCACTTCGCGGTCGAGCAGCTCGACGCCGGTCCGGAGGACCGGGTGATCGACCTCTATTGCGGCATCGGCAATTTTTCGCTGCCGCTCGCGCGCCGGGCTGGCAGGGTGCTCGGCGTCGAGGGAGAGGCAAGTCTCACGCAGCGTGCGGCAGCGAACGCGGCCAGCAACGCACTCGGGAACGCGCTCTTTCTCACGGCCGACCTCGGCAAGATCGACGGCACCGAGCGCTGGGTGCGGGAGGGCTGCGAACGGCTGTTGCTGGACCCGGCTCGCAGCGGCGCCGACGAGGTCGTCAAGCGCATCCGGTTATTCGCGCCCGAACGCATCGTCTACGTGTCCTGTCATCCCGGCACGCTGGCGCGCGATGCGGGCATCCTCGTCAACGAGAAGGGCTATCGGCTCGAATCCGCGGGCATCGTCGATATGTTCCCGCACACGTCGCATGTAGAATCAATCGCGGTGTTCGCCAAGGCGTGATCCGACCCAGCGAGGCACGACGGATGTCACTCGGACCCGTAATGCTCGACATCGAGGGACTCAGCCTGAGTCCGGCAGACCGCGACCTGTTGCGGGAGCCGGCCGTGGGCGGCGTCATCCTGTTCACGCGCAATTACGAATCGGTCGAACAGGTCACCGATCTCGTCGCGGAAATTCGCGCGCTGCGCAGCCCGCCGCTGCTGGTCGCGGTCGACCACGAAGGCGGTCGCGTGCAGCGTTTTCGCGAGGGCTTCACGCAGATTCCGCCGATGCGCCGCATCGGACGCGAATTCGACCGGGATCCCGGCGCCGGCCTGCAGGCGGCACGCGAAGCCGGCTGGCTGATTGCCTCCGAGCTGCGCGCTGCCGGCATCGACCTGTGTTTTGCGCCGTGCGTCGATCTCGACTGGGGCGTCAGCGAGATCATCGGCAATCGCGCCTTCCACCGGAATCCCGGGGTCGTGGCGGACCTGGCGAACGCATTCTCGCGCGGACTGCGCAGCGCGGGCATGGCGGCGGTCGCCAAGCACTTTCCGGGCCACGGCGCTGTGCTGGCGGATTCGCATCTCAAGCTGCCGGTCGATCGCCGCGAATACGGCCTGATCCTCGACGACATGCGGCCGTACGCAAAGCTCGTGAGTAACAGTGCGATCGCCGGCGTGATGCTGGCGCATATCGTTTACGAGCAGATCGACGCGCAACCGGCCGGGTTCTCGGCCTACTGGATCCAGCGCGAGCTGCGCGAGCGGCTCGGCTTCGGCGGCGCCGTGTTCTGCGACGATCTCAGCATGCACGCGACACGCGAGTTCGGCACGATGGCCGAGCGGGCGCGCCTCGCACTCGATGCCGGCTGCGACATGATCCTCGTGTGCAACGACCGCGAAGCCGCGCACGACGCCGTCGACGCCCTCGGCGCCTGGTCCAATCCACTGTCGCTCGTGCGGCTCGCGCGCCTGCACGGCACCGGGCATCCGCTGCGCGAGACGCTGCGGGCCAGCGAGGAATGGCAGGCGATCAACGAGCGCTTCAGTCACTGGAGCGACCGGCCGGAGTTTCATCTCGATGCCTAGTGAGGGAGCATGACAAAAATCTATGGACTGATATTCGGGAGCGGCTGGGCAGGATTCGGACGAGACGATTCAGGATCGGAGGTGGAAACGGCTTTCGGTTTGCCGTCCGGGCCCGTGTATCGAATGTGTTTCGGCGACGTCGGCGTTTTTTGCCTGGCGCGTCACGGGGATGCCCACACGATACCGCCGCACCTGGTCAACTATCGCGCCAACGTGCTTGCGCTCAAGAAAGCGGGCGCCGAGGCAATCATCGGCCTGAATACCGTGGGCGTCGTCTCGGGACTCTGCAAGCCCGGCGATCTCGCGGTGCCGTCGCAGCTCATCGACTACACGTGGGGGCGGCAACACACGATTTACGACTCGCGCCGCGGCAACGTGATTCACATCGACTTCACGTCACCGTTCTCGGAAGCTCTTTGCAAGGACCTGCTCGCGGCGGCCACGGGCGTGGGCGTCGCCTGCCACGACGGCGGCGTGTACGCGGTCACCCAGGGGCCGCGGCTCGAGACCGCAGCCGAGATCGACCGGCTCGAACGCGATGGCGCCGACTTCGTCGGCATGACGCTGATGCCCGAGGCCGCGATCGCGCGTGAGGCAGGGCTCGAATACGCCTGCCTCGCGATCGTCGTCAACGAGGCGGCGGGGCGTGGCGACAGGCCGATTCACGCGGCTGTGGACGCCAACACGGCGGCTGCCCGAAATGCGACGATGTCGACACTCGAAGCGTTCTTCGCGGCGGTATGATGGCGCTACGATGAAGCCCCTGAAGCGCAACGTCCTCGTCGAAGTGTTGGGCGGAACGACCGAGCCGTTGCTCGTCGTCCGCATCGACCAGCCCGACTGGCCGGTCGCCCTCGCGAATCCGGCCTTTGCCCAGGTTGGCGGTGACGATGTGGAGGGCAAGCCGTTTGCCGACGTCGTCGAGGACATCGGCGGCCGCGAGCTGGCGCTCGAGGTCAGCGAATCCGTGCGCGCACGACAGGAGACGAGCATCCCCGTCGAGGCGGCGAGCCGCGAGTTCCTGCTCGTTCTGAAGCCCATCGGCCTCGACGGCGCAGACGCCGTCGATCACTATGCCGCCTACTGGCGCAGCATGTCGTCGTCATCGACGAACGAAAACGCCGACATGCATCATGCCTTGCTCAAGGCGAAACGCCGTATCCGCGACCTATCGCGTGACGACGCCGTCACGGGGCTGCTCAACGGACGATCGTTTCGTGAGGTGTTCGAGCACGACTGGGCGGTGGCTTCGCGCGAAAAGAGCCGGCTCGCGCTGGTCTTGTTCGAACTCGATGAGTTCGACGCCTATATCGATGTGTTCGGTCGCCACGCCGCCGATTCGTGCCTGCGGCGGGTCGGGCAGGCCATCCGTCGCTGCCTGAGGCGCGCGAGCGACGTCGTGGCGCGCCCTCGAGGATCCCTGTTCGTCGCATTGTCGCACGCGTCGGATGAACGCAGCGTGCGCGAATTTGCCGCGCACATTTCGACCGCGGTTCGGGAACTCGGGCTGCATCATCCGCGCTCGACGTCCGGCCGCTTCGTGACCGTCTCGTTCGACGTCGTCGTCGCGGACGCCGCGAACGATGCGCGCGACGCCGGCGAGTTTCTCGACGAGCTAATCGACGGGGTAGCCGAGTAGCTCGCCCTCGAGCGGGTCGTCTTCCTCGTCCTCGATCCGCGTCACCGTGGCGAGCACGCCGAACTTCGGGTGATCGTAGTAACGAATTTCGCCGCTGCGCAAAATTCGGTCTTCCTGGATGCGGTAGTAGACCGGGCGCGTGAGGGCCCGTTCGGGCGCCTCTAGCCGCAGATCGACGACGAGGTGCAGGAAGCGGTTCAGGTACAGCGTCAGGCTGCCGTCGAGTTCGGGCGGCGGCCTCCCGAAACGGTGCAAGGGGATCTCGACCGTCTCGTCCTGCGGCCAGGTGGCCTGCGTCCAGCCGAAGTGCATCACGGGCTCGTAGACGTCGAGCCGGCTGAGCCGGTTGAAGACGTCGCGCATGCCGTAGTCCGCCCGGGCAAGCCGCGCGAATTCGGTATCGGGCAGGGGCCCGCGTCGCAGGTCGGGGCGCGGCGCGGACCGGTCGACGACGGCGATGTCCCCGTCGAGCGACATCGGTTCGGGTTCGTCGGGCAGGAACCGCTCGTTGCCGACGCCGACGTCCTGCCTGTAACGGAAGATGATGACCTCGACCGTGTAGCGGCGGATCTCGGTCTCTTCCGTTGCGCCGGATCGGTCCTGTGCGGCGGCGGGCAGGGCAAGTAATGCGGCCAGAAGGCCGAAGGTGTACCTAAGCATCATGTCCTTCTTTGACAGCGAGGCGGTCCAGCAGGTTCTCGATTGTAGCGAATCGCCGGTCGAGATCGACAAGATCGTCCCGGATCTGCAGCCGGTGCGAGCCCTGCAGCCGGAAGCGACGACTGTCATTCTGCACCAATCTGACGAGTCCGATTGGATCGATGCGGCTGTCGGGGCCGAACACGAGGTAACCGCCGGCGTCCGCGGCGTCGATTTTCTCGATACCGAGCAC